>JBOFDL010000001.1:0-1741 GCA_051646985.1 Bacteroidales bacterium
ATAAGCATCATCATTTATGTATTTTGCGCTTTTTGCAATTTCGTCACCCAGCATATCGGCAATATATTGTTCGCCGTCTTTGGCAAATTTTTGACTCTCGGTTTGAATGTAGTTTTGGAGCGCAAGGTCTTTGGTTTTATTGGTTACTTCAACGTATTTCTTTAATTCATCTACGTTAAAAATAGACATGAATTTTTCTACGTTTGAAATAATAGTTTGCTGTGATGATAAACGCTCTTTAATAACTGTATTGGAGTAAAAAATGATGATTAAAAAGATGAATTGTATGAGGATAGAAACAATCGAGATGATTTCGGTAAGTGTCATTGAATATATGGCTTTTATAAATGTACGCTAAAATGTACGCAAATATAATATTAAAAAAATGAAAGAAGAGAAGAAAATACCTCACGGCTTCAAAATCAAAAGTGTAACAAAGGGCGACACCCACCGTGGTTATGCCAATAGAGTTATAAAAGAATACGAGGCAGGGACGCTTATTATGCGCACCCCAAAGCAAGCCACTATCATAAAACGCTACTTGGCTGCTAAAAAGAAGAATTTTTATATAAAACCAAAATAGAGATTATGTCAACAACGATTTACATTAGTGGAAAAATTAGTGATCTGCCAACTTCCCTTGTTAAGGCAAAATTTGAATTGTGCGCAAAAGAATTGCGTAAAGAGGGACATAAGGTGTTAATTCCTACGGATATTGAAAAGCCTAATGATAATTTTTTGCGCCTTACAGCACTTGAGCGTAAAACCGACATTAAAGAGGAAGAGTGGCATTACTACATGAATGAGTGTTGGGCACTTATTGCACAATGCACTCATATATACATGCTAAAAGGTTGGGAATTTAGTAGAGGGGCAAGGCTTGAAAAGGGCGTTGCTGAGGCTTTTGGAAAGGGAGTAATGTTTGAATAAAAGAATAAGTAATCATGGAAATATCTAATAAAAATCTGCAACTGATAGAGGAAGCATTGCATTGTTATTTATTGCAATGCCAACAAAGAGAGCGTGAACACGCTATACAGCAAGAGGCATGTTATTATATGCCGAAAGATTTTCAAGAAACTTGCCAAAAATTAACCTCTGTATATGCCTACAAGGTGCAAGATTTGAATCAGTTGATTTTTGACCTTGGGGAGCAAAAAAAACAGCAACTGCAAAAAGATGACTAATGACGACAACTGCCCTACCTCCTACTCTCGATAGGATAAGCATAGAGGTTTGCTCGGTTTGCAGCGCAAAACCATCGTGGCTGCGAAGTAGGGCAAGGTTTCCTCAATACAACTTGCCACGACATTTGGCGATTTACATAGCTCTTTGGGTGGGATACAATCCGCAAATAATAGCGGAGTACTTTAATCGTAAACGCCCTACGGTGTACGACTCTGCAAGGTTGATTGAGAAAATGTTGAAAACGAATATCGAAATAAAAAACACAGTCGAAATGCTGCAAAACTCACTATATGTCAATGTATATTAACGATATCGACAAAGTCGTTATTCTCGACAAATCCAAAGGCAACCTTGGCAAAATTGTAGGAGAATTTGTATCTCTTAAAAAATCGGGAGCTTCCCTTGTTGGCGTTTGCCCTCATTGCGGAGCAAGCAACAAACTTACCATTACCGAGAGTAAGGATATTTTTAAATGCTTTTCTTGTAACGAAATTCAAGGCAAAGGTGCTGTGGCGTGGCTCATGAAAGGTCAAAAAATGACTTATGTTGATGC
>JBOFDL010000002.1:0-5761 GCA_051646985.1 Bacteroidales bacterium
GACAAAACTTATACTACAAAAGACACTTATGAAGTTTTCATTTCATACATTGCAAAACCTTACGAACGCAAAACAGGTACAGGTACTGCTGTTACTTCCGACAGGGGATTGTTTTTTGTAAACCATGACGGCAAAGACAAAGACGTGCCGCAACAAATCTGGACACAAGGCGAAACCACCAATAACTCCTGCTGGTTTCCTACATTCGACCACCCCATTGAGAAAAGCACGCAGGAAATCGCAATGACCGTTGAAGACCGTTTTATAACCATCTCCAACGGCAGAAAAACCAAAAGCGAAACGCACCCAGACGGCACTCGCACAGACTATTGGCAGCAGGACTTGCCACATTCCATCTATCTTTTTGCTATGGTAGTCGGCGAATTTGGAGAATATAAAGATAAGTGGCGTGGCAAGGACGTGAACTACTATTTGGAGAAAAAATACGCACCATACGCCAAACAAATCTTTGGAAACACTCCCGAAATGTTGGAGTTTTATTCTCAAAAATTAGGGATAGACTACGTATGGGACAAATACGCACAAGTTGTCGTGCGGGAATTTGTGAGTGGTGCAATGGAAAACACAGGCTGTACCGTCTTCTTCGATGCCATGAATGAAGACGACAGGCAATTATTAGACGAAGACCACGAAGACATTATTGCCCACGAGTTGTTCCACCATTGGTTTGGAGACTATGTAACCTGCGAAACCTACGGACAAATCGCACTAAATGAGAGCTTTGCGACCTATTCAGAGTACTTATGGATAGAACATAAATACGGAAAAGATGCCGCAGCACAACACCTCAAAGCCGATTTAGAATCCTATTTGGGCGAAAGCGGCTATAAAAAAGTTCCCATTATTCGTTACCGTTATGCCAAAGATGATGACATGTTTGACGGACATTCCTATCAAAAGGGCGGCTGCGTACTACACACTTTGCGAAACTATGTTGGCGATGAGGCTTTTTTCCTTGCATTACACAATTATTTGACGCAACACGCCTTCCAAAATACCGAAATCCATGACCTACGAATGGCTTTTGAGGCAGTGATAGGCGAAGACCTCAACTGGTTCTTCAACCAATGGTTTCTAACGGCGGGACACCCCGAAATTGAGTATGACTACCATACCTCCGATACAAAAATAAAACTCTCTATATCTCAATTACAAAAGAATACGCCCCCTTTTCGCCTTTTTTTCAAAGTACAAGTCATTGACATTATGGGGCAAAGTACCTTTTTTCCCATAGAAATCAACAGCACTGACAGCATATATGAACTCCCGTTTTTGGGCAAAATGGGGACATTAACCTTAGACAGTGAAGGCATTTTATTAGGAACATTAAGCAAAAAAGGTACCATTTCCCCACAAGAAGTGGCATTACAATACAAACACGCAGCCAATTTCCGCACACGATATGCGGCTACAGAGGCTGCAAGCACTGTTTTGACAAATGAAGAAACCGTCAATACCCTGTTTTTAGCCCTCAAAGACCCTTTTTGGGAAATTAGAAATATCGCTTTACAGGCACTAACAGAATATGATGGAACACGCAGAAAGCAATTCTTAATGCAAGCGATTGCCCTTACCAAAGACGAAAAAGCAGCAGTTAGGGCTGCTGCCGTAGCGGTATTTCAATCCAAAGAAACCCTTAATTATGCCGATAATAAAGACTTAGGACAAGCAATAGACAGCCTCATTATCAATGCTTTGAGTGACAAAAGCTATAATGTTTCCCAAACTGCATTAGAAGTCGCTGCAATACGCAATGATAGCCTTGCGCGAAGTTCCGCCCGCAGATTTATGCAGTCCCAAAACGCCAGCGATAGGCTTGCTGCATTGAAAGTCTTTGAAAATTATACCGACAAAGAGGCAGTTGATAATGTCATGTCTATCTTGTCAAATGAGCCGAACGACATAGACCGAAGTTTTCTGACCCGATTTTATATCGGCACATATATCATGAAACTCAAAAATGAGGGACTTACACAAGCACTCAATACCTTGATGCAAATGGGCATAAAAGACAGCGTTCCCGAAGTACGTTTGGGCGTTGCGGAGATACTTAAAGATTATAAAAACTTGCCAGAGGTAAAAATATTTATTGCACAACAAGCCGTAAATGAAACAAATAATGTTATAAAACTTAGGTATGAAGAACTATCAAAGAAGTAAGATTACTTAATATTTGTACCTACCAAGTCTCCAAGACTTGGTAGGTACAAATATTAATAACATATCATAACTTATCTTCAAACTTTCAATTCTCAACTTTCAACGCTCCACTTATTTATATATGATAAGCATCATCATGGGCAGCAAGTCTGACCTTCCTATCATGCAACAAGCCGCTGAAATACTCAAAGAATTGGGGATTTCCCATGAAGTAAACATCGTATCTGCACATAGAACGCCAGAACGAATGTTTGAGTATGCCCAAAGTGCTGAAAGCAGAGGCATCAAAATCATCATTGCTGGCGCAGGCGGCGCAGCACACCTACCGGGTATGGTTGCTTCATTGACCACAGTCCCCGTTATTGGCGTACCTATCAAGTCCAGCAACTCCATTGATGGTTGGGACTCCATATTGTCCATTTTGCAGATGCCCGCAGGGATTCCGGTAGCAACAGTAGCCCTCAACGGTGCAAAAAATGCAGGACTGCTTGCCGCACAAATTTTAGCTATATCGGACAGCTTATTGCCAAAACGCATTAGCGATTATAGACAAGCACTCAAAACAAGCGTTATTAAAATGGCAGAGGAAGTTATGAATAAAGATTGGGAAAAAGATGAGTAATCGTTTATGTTGAAAGAATATATATATATTCATTTTATAAACCTATTCAAAACCTAATCTATTCATAATTAGTTTGTTTTAAAGTACTTATAATATCTAACTCGACAAAATACAAAAAAATTCCTGCTGTAACGAAAATGGTGCTATTATGGAGTTGGGCGGGTTTTGTACCCGCTCCCAGCATCTGGGCGGGTACAAAACTCACCCAACTCTAAGTCCAGTACCGTTTTCGTTACAGTAAGAAAAAATTAACCATTTATACATTATGAATATTTGCTTTATAGCCATTGGGGGAGAGCTACTCAAAGGCAGAATTATTAATACAAACTTGGCAAAAGTAGGCGAAATGCTCCGAAATGCAGGTTACAATCTTACGCGTAGTCTTGTAGTTGCAGACAACCTAATTGCTATTCGCAGGGCTATCAAGAATGAATTACGTTCCAATGACATTATAATTATGACGGGAGGCTTGGGTCCCACTACAGACGATATTACGAAAAAAGCCATTGCAGACTATTTTAACGTAGCTATGAAAGAAGATGAAACGACACTTAACATGTTGGAAACCTTCTTTGCCCAAAGAAATATGCCATTAAGCGATAGAAATCGTGCGCAAGCCTCTGTGCCAGAGAATTGTGAAGTTATGCTAAATACAAAAGGGACTGCACCGGGTATGTACTTTAAAGTAGGGAAAAAACAACTATTTGCGCTGCCGGGCGTACCATATGAGATGATACATCTATTAGAAAATGCCGTTATTCCTACGATTCAAAAGACCTATACTTGGGGATATTTTCAAAGTAATATTCTCCGTTTATGGGGTATTCCAGAAGCATATCTCGCAGATAAAATAGCAAATATTGAAAGCAAGATACCCAGCAACTTAGATTTAAGCTATCTTCCACGAATAGATGGTATTTGGTTGGAAATGACGGTAAAAGGGAAAGCTAAATCAGCTACAAATTTAAGCAAAACATTAACCGATTGGACGAATATTTTGCGAGAATTACTAAAAGATAAAATCTATTTGGAAGGCAAAGAGGCATTAGAATCTGTAATATTACGTCTTTGTACCCAAGAGAATATTAGCATTGCCGTAGCAGAAAGCATGACTGGAGGGCAAATTGCAGCAAAGTTAGTCAGTATTTCTGGTGCATCGAACTATTTTAAGGGCAGTGTAACTGCATACGCTACCGAAGTAAAAACAATAGTTCTTAATGTCCCAAAGGAATTAATTGCTCAAAAAGGCGTTGTATCTGCTGAAGTTGCCGTAGCAATGGCACAAGGGGTTCGCAAATTATTAGGTGCTGACATTGCCATCGCAACGACAGGCTACGCAGAGAAAAATGACGACATTTTACCGCATGTTTGGACAGGCTATGCAGACGCATCACACAGTGATAGCCACAAAGATGACTATTATAGTGACCGAGAAATTAACATTCAAAGAGCTGCAAATGGCTCACTTATATTTTTACTTAACAAAATTAACACGTTTATTGAAATGAAAACAAACAAAATCATTACACCAACAACCACCGTAGCACCTTCGCTTACTAAGATTCTTGCGAAACTTAAGGAATTGACCACTGGCTTATTTTACATGAGTGAGTCTGACTATCCGTATGAAGTGATTGATACTTCTAATGCGCAAGTAAGAACAGCAACTTTGGCTTATTTAGATTCAAAAACTGCTGTACGCCAAACCATTACTTTAGATACTATGTTTGCAAGTCAAACAAACATCTATCCAGGTATAGACCCTACAAGCCTTGCCATTGTGCAACGCCAACAGGCTTTAAAAGATTATATTATCTCTATTTGCGGCGCAGCAACACCTGTGTATCGTATAGGAGCTAATCCTCAATGGGAAATCTTTATTGCAGGAAAAACCATTGCTGGTAATTATGATATTATCATCAAAACAATCTCTATTGAGACATAGTAGGGTTTGAAACAGCCGCCGTTTGTGTCCTCACAAATGGCTAAAAACCTCGTTTGTGAGGACACAAACGAGGGCATTTTACAATAATTTTTTATGAATGATAGTTTTTAAATTAATAGGGTGGCTCACTTTTAAAAGCGAGACACCCTATCAATTTAATATATTAGCTATAATTCTACATCAGTGCTATTATCTTTATATCCTAATAACCAATTAAACCCAAATCTCATATTACTATCTTTTGTACCAAGAGGCATAACTGCTCCGACAATATTATCTGTAGCAAAAAATACTTGTACAGGACCACCTCCTAAAGAGATATTAATACCCGGTGGCATTAAATGACGATTACGATATGCCGCTACAATACCCACAGAGAACCATTTTTTTAAGTCTATATTGCCACTAATTGCAATAGAAGGCTGTAATTTACCATATAAGAATGTCCCATAAAATAATCCACCTACTCTTAATATTGGAATAGGGCGATAAGTTGTACTAAGATAAAATTGTGTATTTAAAGGTGTTTTATATGATTTATTTTCTATTCGCTCAAAGTTAAAAGATTTTTTTAGTGTATCTGTAATTGCATCAAAACCAATGCTGGAATCTTGCAGTACTAATGAAGCTACATCTACCCCTTGATATGTATATTTTCCTTCTGATTTATAGCTATTTATATTTTCTCTCCAAGTAATACTGCCTATATCAATTACACTTGCAGCTACTGAAATTTTATCATTTATAATATATTCAGCGCCTATATCTAAAGCAAAACCATTATTTTTACCTGTATTATGAATCGGTAAACTATCATTACTAAAAGGTAATTGACTAATTAAGGAACCTTTAGCAGAACTATTTAATTGATAATTAGTTGTCATTTCTAATTGATAAATATCAGGATTTGTGTAAATGCTTATTTCTCTATTCTTTCTTGATGTAGAAATATCTGCAAAACCCATTAAGTATTTCCCACTAATGCCTACTGATAAATGTTTATCTAAAAAGCG
>JBOFDL010000003.1:0-8303 GCA_051646985.1 Bacteroidales bacterium
TGATGAAGACAATTACTGAGCCTCGTTCAGAATTCAAATCTCATGTGCCTCGCTTAGAGCAAATTGTAATAGATAAAGAGTTTATTGGTGCTGTAATTGGACCTGGAGGAAAAGTAATTCAAGAACTACAAAAACTCACAAATACTACAATTACAATTACGGAGTCAGGAGATAAAGGCTTAGTTGATATATTTGCAGTTAATAAGGCTAATATTGATGCAGCCATGGAGCGTATCAAGGGCATTGTTACAGTGCCTGAAGTTGGCACTGTTTACAAAGGAAAGGTCGTTTCTATTCTTGATTTTGGAGCATTTGTTGAAATTCTTCCAGGAAAAGATGGCTTATTGCATATTTCAGAAATTTCCTATGAACGAATTGAGAAGGTAGAAGATGTGATAAAGGAGGGAGACGAGATTGAAGTTAAATTGATTGAAGTAGAAAAAAATGGCAAATTACGTTTATCACGCAGAGCCTTACTTCCTGCACCTGAGGGGTGGGTTGAGCCTGTGCGTGCTCCACGTCCTGACAGGAGAGATGGGGATAGACGCGGAGGCAATAATCGTCGCAATAATCGCAATTAATAATTTGTTATTTAATGTAGAAACGCCACATTTTATTGTGGCGTTTTTTTTTGAATTTAAATATTCGCACTACATCCCTCTACTTAACTTATACAATTATCTAAAAATTTATTCGTTAACAATTAATGAGGAGTTTATATTCCTCTGCAAAATGATAAATCAAAAAAAGTGTGTAACTTTGCGACCTTTGTATGGTATTTTAATATGATATATACACATAAGATGAAAGAAAAGAGTTTTATTACCACTCTACTTGTGCTTTTGCTCTCTATTGGAAGTTTTGCACAAATACCCATTGAAACTACAATTGACACAACATTTATTAACTTGAAGTCAAGTTATATATTTGTATCAATTAAGAATACATTTACAACGGGAGACTCCTCAGGATGTCCTACGGCTAAAGGAAGTTACGGATTAAGATTTAGATTGGAGAATAAAGGGGAATTGGTTGGCTATCCTGCTATTATTGTTGATGGAGTCGTAAAAAAGGAAAACAACCAACATCAAAAATGCATAATAGATGCAGAACAATATGTAATATGTAAAGATACTTCGGTAGAGGAACATAAAATCATTGCAAATCTTCGAGCGAATGACACTATAATGTATAGTCTTACAAAATCTCACTATAATTTAGCCTTTCGTCTTCCTTATGGAACGACAAAAGAAGATACCCTAAGTATGTGTATTGAACAAGGGCTATTTCCTATAATATGTGAAGGCTGTGCGCTTGGTGGATTTGATAGAGAATTTAATCCTAAAAAAGATATTGCTCCAAATTGTCCGTATAAAGGAGCGGATGTATTGGCGTGTGGGAAACGTCAAAGTCGCCAACAGAATTGGGAAGCATGGATTATGGATAAACGAGACTGTCAATTTTACCGGATAGTGCAAATGCCAGATAATCGTTGGTGGCTTGCTCGTAATCTCAATTATCAAGGGACTCGTCAAAAGCCTCTAAAGTTTATAGCAAGTGCAAATGCTTTTGGAGATGGGAATGCAAGTCTTCCTCGAAATACGTTTTGGTGTCCTGGAGGCTCTCCAAACTATGGAGTTGGGACAGTTTCCGCTGATGCAACAAGAGCAACAGCCTCTGTATTGCCAGTTTGTGCCACTTATGGAGCATTGTATCCATGGAGCCCTGTGATGAGTGATGATGGATATGCTACAAATCCGACAACTCAGCGTTCTCCTGTACCCTTTAATGTAACGAGTACTACACGAGCGATATGTCCTGAAGGTTGGTATGTGCCATCTTCATTTGACTGGGGGAAATTGATCAATTTAGTGGAAAATGAATGTGGAGGAAACTGTCCTACAGGTAATAATTCTACAGGTTCCAACACGAGTGTTCCTTGTTATCATAATGCCACAAGTACCCATAGTTATTGGTCCGCTAGTAGTTGTGCATTTAAGGATTTATTATCAACAAATATTGCTCCGACAGTAACTATAACTGGAAGTTTCTCACAATCGCCGCAAATTGAGATAGCACCCAATACAAAACTCTCAACCCCCGATACTATTCGAACTTATGCAGATGCAATCAATGCAAATTGGAATTATTTTTTACAAGAGCGAGCAGGAACAGACAGATATGGTTTTGCCCTTTTGCCGACAGGTATGCGAGGAGTTCTGAATGGGGTATATTATTTTTATTATAGAGGAGAATTTGCAGGGATTTGGACATCCTCAGCATCTAGTTCTGGGCATACTGGCAATGCACAAATGCGTGGCTTTCGCTACAATTATATTATGAATAAATTTACAAGTGCAATTCAAAGTTATTCTGTAGGTAAACCTAATGGTTATGGAGTACGTTGTATTGCAGCAAGTCATTAATTATATATTATCAGTTATCAATATGAAGCGACTCGTTGTAGTTATTATTTCAATATGTTTATTTGGCACTGTTTTTGCACAAAAACAGCCGTTGTTAACAGTGCTTCGGAATAATACGGATATTTCAAATAAGACACTTTATGTAGAACTTATGTTTGAGCCAAAAGTTTGTTTTGATACCGTTATTGCAGAATTTTGGCTTGTCCTTCCATCGAGGAGCATACAACTTTCTGTAGAGAAGGTTATAAATAATGACAAGAATTATCTTCTTTCAGCGGATAAAAAGCAGATGAAAGGATTTCAGGTCGGCGGTTATCATCTTCAGTTTGATATTTCGAGTGCTAATTTAATACCAACGGATGTTGTGAGGTTTAAGGTTGAGACATTTCGAAAATCTTTTCTCTGCAAAAAATGTTCGGAAACTGGTGGCGATTTGCAATTTGACAATAGTGATATTCTTCCAGGCTGTCCGTATGTTGATGTAGATGGGGATTTACTTGCGTGTCATCGGCGAACCTCAGGAGCTCAAAATTGGGAAGCATATATTGTTGACCATCGAGATTGCAAGCCTTATAGAGTAGTGCAAATGCCAGATAATAGAGATATTCATTGGTGGTGGTTTGCTCAGAATCTTAATTATCAAGGGACTCCATCTAAGCCATTAGTATTTGTTGCAGAAGCAGCAAAGGTAGCACCTGGTGCACTTGATGAGGAACCAATACGAACATTTTGGTGTCCTGGAGGAGTTGCAACAACTACAACAGAAATAAATGCAACACGAGCAACAAGTTCTACACTTGCGTCATGTGACCGCTACGGAGCCTTGTACCCATGGACTGTTGCAATGACAAAAGATGGTTATTCGACCCAGACAGGTGAAGATGATGGCGTAAAGGAATATCCAACGAATAACACTAACCCAAGTAAAGTTCGAGCAATTTGTCCTGAAGGGTGGCTTATGCCTGCTGGGACAGATTGGGGAAAAATGACCAATATCGTGGAGAGAGAAGGTGGTAGTCCATGTCCTTCTTCTGGGAGCAATCCTGAAGAAGCAGACTCTGAAGAAAATCCTTGTACTCATAATACTGGTGGATTTGTTAGTCAGTGGGGAGTAAGTAATTATGCCGCAATGGATTTATTATCTACGAATGTTGCCCCTTCAGTTACTATAGATGGGATAGCTCCCTCGAATCCTTATTATCTCCAATCGTATTTTTCTGTAAAACTGACTCAGCCTAATACTCTGCGCATTTTGGCAACTGACAATCAGCCTATTTGGAGTTATTTTAATAACGATCGAAAAGGACTGGATAAATATGGTTTCAACATATTACCTGCTGGGGCACGAATTCGAGAAATGAAAAATGACGCTGTTGCTGTTAGTGAAACTTTTTATTTTTATCATCGAGGAGAACTTGCTGCTTTTTGGACAGCAAGTGTATTGGGGGGGGTGCATTTATACTCTATTGCTCAAGCTGACAGTAGATTTTATAGATACAATATCTATAAGATGGGCTCATTTACTAGCGCGATTGGTAACTTTCAGTTGGATAAAAGAAATGGACTTTCCGTTCGTTGTGTTAGAAGACACAAGGATAAATGATTTTCTTTCTTGCGAGTTTTATTTTATAATGCCTGTACTTTATGAGACTTCTAATTTGCGGGGTATTATATATATTCATCATATTCTTTTCGAGTTGTAGTATTTTTACAGGAAGGATTCCAGAGCGCAAGTTGATAAAGATACTTGCAAGAATACATCTTACAGATGCGATATTTGAGAAAGAAGGTTTATTTAGGCTTCATCAAATTGACAGTATTGGACTTTACACGCCTATTCTTCAATCGTATGATTATAAATTTGAGCATTTGCAGCGAACGCTTCAATATTATACGACTCATCCTGAAGCTGCTAATCGTTTATATAGTGAGGTCATTAAGCATTTAGAGAAGTTGCAGATGCAGTATGCAAAAGAGCATCAAGCATTTTTAGCGAAGCAAAATAGATGGATTGCGGATTCGGAGATTATACTGCCTGAAGATACTCTACAAGTGCCATTTATTATTCCCATTATTGACAGTATGGGAGTTTATACATTAAGTTTTGATTTATTAAGTTCTCTGTGTGATTCTGGAGTTTTTCCTCAATTTAGTCTTCAATTTATAGATTTAAATAAGGATACTGTATTTTCGGAGGTTCACAAAAAGATTTTGTGTGATACCCTAGAACATAATTACACGTTACAACTTGCACGTACGGACAGTCTTGTTAATCACATTCGCATATATTTTCTTAGTTCTAAAGACAGTCTTGTAGGACGCTTTCCAGAGGCAAAACTAAGGAATATTAGATTAGAATATTCCTCTTCTGAGGATTATGCTAAACTTCATAGACCGCTAGAAGTTCTGTTACAAAGCAATCATTAGAAAACTTGGTTTTAGCATTATAACTTTGATGAGACGACTTTGTGCGCACTATATTTTCCCCATATCCTCGCCACCCATTCCCAAGGGTATTTTAACCTTAGATGATGAAGGTGTCATTGTATCTCTCTCTCAGATGCAGGGAGAAGAAGAGGGCTTAGAATTTTATAATGGCATACTAGTTCCGGGATTCATCAATGCACATTGTCATCTTGAATTATCATATTATAAAGGAGCCATTGAACGGGGGATCGGCTTATCTAAGTTTTTGGCGGCAGTAGGGGCTTTACATCGTAGCCAAGATTTAGGTCAAGTAAAATCAGCGATAGAGCGTGTTGATGCGCAGATGTATCAAAGTGGTACGCTTGCAGTGGGGGATATTAGTAATAATGACATTAGTTTTTCGCATAAAAGAGAGAGTTTAATCCACTATCATAGTTTTGTAGAAGCCTCAAGACTGTGGACTGCGGATGCCGAGAGATATATGTTAGAGGCGAAGAAGTATTTATCCATCGCTAAGAACATGGGTTTATCCGCTTCTTTAAGTCCACACGCATTGTACACGACCCCTGTATCTTTTTTAGAAGCCATTGCGCAAGATAGTTCATTATTCAGTATTCATTTTTTGGAGAGTGAAGAAGAGCATCAATTTTTCGAGGGAAGTGGTGGTATTTTCGAACTTTTTAAGAAGTTAGATAGCACGCTAATTGATACTCAAATCCGAAAAAAAGCACGACAACATTTAGCCTCCTCTTTGGCCTATTTGGAGAAGATTTTATTAGTTCACAACACTCACAGTTCAAGGGAGGATGTGGAATTTGTGCAATCTTTTCCCACAAAAAGTTTTTGGATACTTTGTCCTCGTTCCAATGTTTACATTGAGGATTGTTTACCTCCTGTAATGATGTTGCGTTCCAAAGGCGCACAAATCGCCATCGGAACGGACAGCTTGATGTCCAACGAGAGTTTACAGATGATAGATGAATTAAAACTCATCTCAGAAGCATTTCCAGACATCTCCCTCAATGAGATGCTTACATGGGCAACACTGAACGGGGCAATGGCCTTGGGAATGGAAAAAGACTTCGGCTCGTTTACAATAGGCAAGAAGCCAGGAGTAGTTCATTTATCGAGCGTTGACCTACAGCAAATGCGTCTTACAACTGCGAGTCAATCTCGATTGCTAACAAAAAAATGATTAGTTTTGCGGGGAATTTTCATCAACACTCAAATCCTTTATGATACTTTATTTTATTTCATTCTCTATACTCTCCTATTTATTGGGTTCTATACCCAGTGCGGTATGGATTGGCAAATACTTTTATAAGATAGACGTGCGAGAGCACGGAAGTGGCAATGCGGGTACGACCAACGTATTGAGGATATTAGGCAGTAAGGCTGCCTTACCTGTATTTGGAATTGATATAATGAAAGGAACGATGGCCGTACTTTTGGCATACCTCATACCCGAGATACAATCCTCTCCAGAGGAATTTGCTTTGAGCAAGATAAGTTTTGGGATTTTATCCATCGTAGGGCATATGTATCCGATATTTGCCAATTTTCGTGGAGGAAAAGGCGTGGCCACGATGTTAGGCGTAGCCGTTGCTACAGAACCCTATGGTGCCATAATCGCGATATTTATTTTCGCATTTGTATTCATGCTCACACGCTATGTCTCATTAAGTTCTATGTTAGCAGGCTTATCATTTCCAGTCTCCACCTTTTATTTTATTCAAGAAGTGAGTATTTCACTCCGCATATTTTCCATTGCAGCCTGTATTTTACTTATTTACACACATCGCAAGAACATACAGCGCTTGCTTCACGGCATAGAACCTCAAACAAGATTTAAGAAAAAAGAACAATAATATGAAGAACTTCAAACGACTCGCTATACCCTTCTTCATTTTTTTGCTAAGCCTTGCATACGCCTGTAAAGACGGCGCAAGAGGAAAGACCCTACTACCCGGAGTAACGGGCAAATCAGGAGAAATTATAGTGGTCATAGACAAAGCCCTGCAAGAAAGCGCTGTAGGCGAGCAACTCAAAGAAGTTTTACTTACAGAGTACCCTATGTTACCCCAATCAGAGCCAATGTTTTCGCCCTCCTTTATACCCTATACGGCTTTTTCGAATTTATTTGAAGTTCATCGCAACATTATACTTGTAAAGATTTCCGAAGAATACAAGAAATGTCAAATACTACGACAACAAGACGTATGGGCATCCCCACAAACGGTGATAAATATAGTAGGTAACTCCGTTGACAGTCTTACCCACTACATTGCACAACACAAAAACAAATTAATCCACAGTTTTGAAACCGCAGAACTACAACGCAATTTAAGCAACATAAAACGCTATGAAGAAACAGAATTGCGAGCACTCGTAAAAGAATCCTTTTCAATAAACCTATACTTTCCCAAAGGCTACAAGGTACGAGGCAAGGCAAAAGACTTTTTATGGATTTCATACGAAACCGAGAAAACAAGTCAAGGCATTTTCATTTATCAATACCCCTTTTCGCACCAGAGTTTGCCCAATCCCAAGACCATTATTAAATACAGAAACGCATTTTTGAAACAATACGTTCCCGGCACCCTCAAAGGCAGTTATATGACCACCGTAGCCGATATAAACCCCAGTGCATCACTTCACAAAATCTCCACGCAAGCCATGCTGCAATTACGGAGTTTATGGGAAGTAGAAGGCGACTTTATGGGCGGCCCCTTTGTAAGTTATACCCTATTAGACACCGCACAACAGCAATGCCTTGTACTCGAAGCCTATGTATATGCACCCAATGCCGAAAAAAGAACCCTTATGAGGCAAACCGATGCAGTCCTTAAAACGCTTGAACTACCTACCCCTTAATCTCTCCAAACGAGAAGAAGAAAAACAATTCAATGTTTTTGCAATTCTAAAAAACATAGCTATTTTTGCGCTTGCTAGTCCCAAAAAGAGAGCCCTGAATAATAAAGAAAACAAACGAGCGTAAATACCCACAGAGTTTAAACAGCCTCATAAAAGGCATTTTAAACCACCCTCTGCCCACAATATAATAGCGCACGATTACACAAACCGCCAATATATATGGGAGAAGCCAAAACAAGACAGACCGTAGAACATGATGGATAAAACTTGTAACCAAGTATACTCGCCCTCATGACCAACAATAAACGGAGTAAGCCGATAGCCGTATTTAAGTGGAGGCAAACATTAAATTTATATCTTATGAAAAAAAATATTTTAAATGTAAAAACGGCACTCTGTGCCTTGATGATGGCAGCGGTAGCACTTACCAGCTGTAACAAAGATGACGAAACCCCCAATGTTGTAGACCCTAACCTTGTTACGGTTACATTCCATGCCAATGGAGGTAGTGGCTCTATGGGAGCGCAAGTCTTTACAAAAGGACAAGAACAAAAATTGAATAAAAACACATTTACT
>JBOFDL010000004.1:0-4804 GCA_051646985.1 Bacteroidales bacterium
CAAAGTCTCATCCTCGTTTTTGATAATTCCAATAGCATCTATTTGCACTTGTAAACTGTCAAGATTTAACAGGCTATTATTTTCTAAGTAAAAATCGGAAAGCCGTTTTTCGATCTGTTTAAATGCAATAGAATCTTTAGTTGAAAAGGTGACAAACTTGGCACTCAATGCATTTTGCTCTTTTTTAATTGAATCCGACATTACAAAAGATTTGAGATGTGCAATTTGCACATCAGGCATCCCATTCCGTAAATGCTGCAAAGAACTTGGACGTATTAAATCAAAAAACAACGTACCTTCCGAACTTCCCAAAACCGTAATACGAAGTTCATCCATATCATTCGTAAGATTTCCTTGCATATCACGGTCAAACGAGACCCAAGCCTCTCGCCAACCAGAAAAATCTAAATTATAATCAAACCAAGTGCAAAGACGATTTGCTTTCAAAAATTCAAATCGCAAAACTGCATTAGTTTGTTTTTTCAGTGAATAAATCCAATATATAAACATATTTGTTGAGTTATCATGTATATCATGATTAGGGACAAGTTTAATTTTTCTCTGCAAACTGATACTTGTACTGTCTTTTACCCATGTAAAAACTAAAGAATGTCGTCCGAGTTTGCTATGCTGGTTATTTACAGCTAAATTGGCTGTTGATGTTGACTTAAAATGCACTTCCCCGTCTTCAAATGACAATATTTCAGAATTTTCCTCCTGAATTATTGCTTGTGCGCGAAGATTATTGCTAAAAACTAAGCAGAAAAAAAATAAAAAAATAGTAAAGTGGATTTGCTTGTTCATTTTATTTATTTTTTTGAGGTTAAGGACACGAAAATAAAAAAAATATTTTTTTTGAAAAAGGAGTTTTAAAAATCCTTGTCAATCAACAACGAGGAAACGGAGCAATTATTTTGCGAGCAAAAGTTTCAATGCTCCATCTAGAAATGCAAGGCTTCCAAGCAATAGGATGATGCCGCCTGAGACTTTATTAATCCACCACATTTGACGTAATTTAAAATACTTTCGATAGTACGTGATAAGCGTAGATATAAAAAACCACCAAATTAATGCTCCCAATAGCACGCCCATTAAAATCCAATAAGCATCACAAATTCCGTTAGCACTTACCTTTAACAAACTCATCAAGAATAAAATGGGCAATAAATTAATAGGATTGATTGTCAATAAGAATACTGAGAGAAAAGCTCCAAAGATATTGCCTTTTTGTTTTCCATACGAGCGAATTTGTGTTACAGGATTTGCCAACATAATTCGTCCTCCCACAATTATCACGACTAGACCGACAATAACTTGCAGTACAGATTCTTTCCCCTGAATCCATGCCTCCACAACAGAAAGACTAAATACTGCAATTGCCGCAAAGATAGTATCTGCAAGTGCAATACCTATTCCTGAAAAAAACCCAATTTTATGTCCTCGATTCAGGGAACGCTGTATGCACAAGACTCCGGCAGGACCGAGAGGCACTGAGGCCAATAGTCCAACACAAATCCCTTTTATAAGAAGTAAAAAGAAAACCATTTTTTCGTTAAAAAACGCACGAAGATACACTTTAATCACTGAATATACAAAACTTACTATTGGAGATTTATCCTTACCTTTGTCCGCTGCATTACACACTTAGTAATTTAATGCTTGTTTTTTTATGACCAGACCCCTTGTCCTTGTTATTCTAAGTGCACTACTTTTCAGTTTGCCATGGTATGAACCTTTTTCTGGACTATTACTCTTAATCGCTTTTGTTCCTTTGCTTTTTGCAGAAGAAAGGTTTGCTAAGTATAGAAAAAAAGGTTTTTGGAAATATGCTTGGTTGTGTTTCTTTCTATGGAATGCGGCGACAACTTGGTGGATTGCAAACGCTACATTTTGGGGTATGATAGGAGCATTATTCGGAAATTCCGTACAAATGCTTATTGTATTTTTAGTTTTTCGTTTAATAAAACAAAAAACGAATCAAATGGTTGGCTACACAGCATTTGTAGCCTTTTGGCTATTGTGGGAATGGTTTTATTTTGACGCTGAAATTACTTGGCCTTGGCTTACTCTAGGAAATGGTTTTGCAAAAGACATCCGCCTTATACAATGGTATGAAAATACAGGAGTACTAGGTGGCTCTCTATGGGTTTTGATTAGTAATTTACTAGTATTCTTTACCCTAAAGAAATATTTAGTTCATCAAAAAAATATTAAAACAATACGCATTGAACTTTTTGCCATCATTCTCATTTGGCTACTTCCTTGTGGACTATCTTTATTCCGATTTCATAATTATACAGAACAGCAAAACATTTGCAATGTTGTTATTCTACAACCCAATATTGACCCTTTTAACGAGAAATTTGGAGGGCTTACTCAACAACAACAACAAAACATTATTATGGAACAAGCGACCAATAATGTTGACTCACTAACCCACTATCTCATTGCTCCTGAAACAAGTTTTGAGGGTAATTTATGGGAACATTCAATAGAAAATAACTCAATTATTACACGTCTAAAGAAAATCTGCCGCCATCATGCTCATTTAAGTTTTATTGCAGGTGCCGTCACTTATCATCGCTTTTCGTCCGAAGATACACCACCACCGACAGCTCGCAAGGCAAATTTTGCAGATTTTCACTACGATGTATATAACACTGCGATGCAAATTGACTCGAGCAACAAAGTACAATTGTATCACAAATCAAAATTAGTAGTTGGTGTTGAAATGCTTCCCTATCCAAAATATCTAAACAAGTTAGCACTTTTCGCCATTAATCTTGGAGGGACAATAGGAAAATTAGGCACACAAAAAGAGAGAGAAGTTTTCTCCTCTCCCTCACATCCATTCAGAGCGGGGGTCGCCATCTGCTACGAATCTATATTCGGACAATTTTTCACCGAGTATATTAAACGAGGTGCAAATGTGATGGTTATTATTACCAATGATGGATGGTGGAAAAACACACCTGGTCATAGACAACATTTAGAATATGCAAGTTTGCGAGCCATTGAAACTCGACGCAGTATTGCACGCTCTGCAAATACGGGTATTTCTGCCATCATCAACCAACGAGGAGAAATAGAACATCGCACTCAATGGTGGACACGCACTACCCTTTCAGGCACTATCAATGCCAATGAATATATTACTCCGTATGTAATGTATGGAGATATTATCGGAAGAATTGCCGCATTGCTCAGCCTTCTTATTATAGGCTACACTGTACAATATACAATACGAAAGCGATAGTCTATCTATGATTTTGAAAACCATTTTCTAGCGTGAATCAGAGCCGCATCTATTATCTTCGTTTAAGGCAGTTGTTATGTTTAAGCAACTTTATTTTTATTCTATCTACTATAGGATTTACCCAAAACATTATTCAAGACAACACTAAAAATATAAATAAAAGTGCAAAAGCAGCAAGCGATACAGCCACGCAACTTGTCAAGAAAGTTGACGATAAACTCCAAAAACAAGTTGATAAGGTAAACCAAAAACTTGAAAGTTTTACAGACAAAGCCAATGAAAAGATTAATGAAGCGACCACGGTAAAAACAACGACTGGCACTCGAGTTCGAAAAAATACTAGAATTACCCGCGCTTATCACAATACTACTGCTTACTACAACATATATTTTAACGGTAAAGACAGTTACAAAGAAGGCCTGCGAAAAATTGCTGAAGAATATCCATTTGACTACACACAAATATTACCCATAATTCCTCTTCATGCTAGCGAAGTTCCAACATTGGTAACAGCAGAAATGACAAGAGCCCTTGAAAAAGGAGATAAAACCATTCGCAAGCACTCCCTTACCACAAAGCCCAAAATCCGCAAAGGCAAAACACTCAGCAAAAGAGAGCAAGCCTTTTACAATAAGCGCGAGTTTTGTAACTCCATTGACGATGCCTATCTCCTTATAGGCAAAGCCAACACCTATTTACATGAGTACGACCTAGCCGTTATGGCTTTTGAATTAGTTGCTCTAGAGTTTCATTACGATCCAATTGCCTACGATGCTCGTTTTTGGAAACTCATTGCAAGCCAAGAAATGAATAATACTGAGAAACTAGAAGCCTTAGAAACTCTCTTACAAGAAAAAGGCATCAAAAAAAAACATCGCAAACTATACTACAAAATAAAAGCCGATCTGCTCATTCAACAAAAAAAATATGCAGACGCTATTCCAATAGTAAAAACTATCCTCAAACAATCATGGAATTGGCTTGACAATCAACGCTACCACTTTATTTTAGCACAATTATATCAACGCACTCATAACGGTCGTAAAGCCGTATCCCACTACTCCTCAGTTGTTCGGAGAATGCCCAACTACGACATGGAGTTTAACGCTAAACTTTACAGGGCATTTGTACGAGCAGAAACACAAGGCGGATCTATGCGCAAAACTCTTGAAAAAATGACAAAAGACGAAAAAAACAAAAACCACCTAGGAAAAATCTATTACGCCCTCGCAAACATTGAGATGAAAGAAAAACGCATAGAACAAGCCATTCTTTACTATAAACTATCCGCAGCCCACAGTCAATCCAGTGACCCACAAAGACCAATATCCTGCCTTACTCTCGCCAAATATTTTGAAAGCAAAAATCAATACGAAGATGCCCAAGTCTATTATGATAGTACAGCAATGGTTATGCCCAAAGACGACCCTGAATATGAAATGGTCAACAATAAAGCCCAAAACCTAGGAAAATTAGCCGTTAATCTTCGCATCATTAAAACCCAAGACAGTCTTCAACGAATTGGACGTATGAGCAAAAAAGATAGAG
>JBOFDL010000005.1:0-2847 GCA_051646985.1 Bacteroidales bacterium
TGATGCCGTTAAAGCATTTGATGACTATATTAAGGCACAAGTACTTGCCAATATAATAAGTATAGATACACACGTTGCTGAAAACAGCACTCAAATAGATGTAAATGAAATTCTTGTGCAAATAAAAGTAGAAAAAGTGCTTTAGATTCAGTCTTTGTTTATTTTAAAAAAAGGCTTATCTTCGCAAACTCTTTGACAAGATTTATATAAAAAAAGGATTATGAAAGAAAATACATCTGAAAAAGTATCTTATTCAGAACAAGAATTGCAAGAATTTAAGACACTTATTCTTGAAAAATTAGAGAAAGCTCGTAAGGATTTTGAACTCTTACGTGAGGTAATAACGCAAAGTTCAAGTAATGACACGATTGATACTTCGCCTACGTTTAAGGTATTGGAAGAGGGAGCGGCAACTTTGTCAAAAGAAGAATCAAGCAAATTAGCAGAACGTCAACAAAAATTCATACAGCATCTTGAAGCTGCGCTAATACGCATAGAAAATAAAACCTACGGAATTTGTCGTGAGACAGGCAAATTGATACCTGCCGACAGATTACGAGCAGTGCCACACGCAACACTATGTGTTGAAGCAAAGGACAAGCGATAATGTGGCACACATTTAATCCCTATTCTTGGCATACCCGCAATCAAGCTTTAGTTTTGATTGCACTTGTGTTACTTGCAGACCAATTCTTGAAAATTTGGATTAAAACCCACTTTACTTTAGGAGAGGAGATTAGTCTATTAGGGAAGTATGGCTTTCTACATTTTACCGAGAATAATGGGATGGCATTTGGAATTGAGTTTTTTGGCGATATAGGGAAATTGTTTTTGAGTCTATTTCGTATCGTATTTATTGCTCTTATTGCATGGTTTATTCGTAAGCAAATACTTGAGGGGGCAAACAAAGGGTTAATATTGGGGCTTTCTGCAATGTTTGCTGGAGCGTTAGGCAATTTGATTGACAGCCTTTTTTATGGCATTTTATTTGGAGAATCCACTTATACACAAGTAGCGCAATTTTTACCCGATCAGGGTGGATATGCACAGTTTTTGTATGGCAAAGTAGTTGACATGTTTTACTTCCCAATCATTAACACAACTTTGCCCAGTTGGCTACCATTTAAAGGTGGGGACACATTCATTTTTTTTCGGCCTATTTTTAATGTAGCAGATGCTGTTATTACAGTAAGTGTTACTTATCTACTAATATTTCAACGCAATTTTTTTATGCAAGCAGATACATCTCCACACAGTTTGTAAAGCCCTAAGAGAAAAAACGTCATCGCATAATTATTATTTGCCAAATTAAAAAAAAAACGTATCTTTGTGCGTTTTATTTATTTATTAACAATTTTAAGCACTGAAAATCATGTATTTAACCGCTGATAAAAAGCAAGAGATTTTCGGACAGTACGGGAAGTCTAATAAAGATACTGGCTCATCAGAGGGTCAGATTGCTCTATTTTCATACCGTATCAGCCATCTTACTGCGCATCTTAAAATGCACAAAAAAGATTTTAGCACTGAACGTGCGCTAGTAGGTTTAGTAGGTAAGCGTCGTAGACTGCTTGATTATCTAAAAAAGGTTGATATAGAAAGATATAGAAAGATTATTAAAGCACTCGACTTACGAAAATAGGAAAAAGAGAAAGGCAATTCTAAATTGCCTTTTTTTGCTTAAGAACAACACATACAATTCTTTGTAGAGAAAAATGGATTTTCAATCTCACCTTCGGCTTATTCCCGATTATCCAACGAAAGGCATCGTTTTTCAGGACATAACAACACTGCTAGGAAATCCTGAGGCATTTAAGTCGGCAGTTCAAAAAGTTGCTAACTACTATCGTTCAAAAGGAATTACAAAGGTAGTTGGGATTGAATCACGTGGATTTATTTTAGGAGCCGCTGTAGCCTATGAATTGGGTGTAGGATTAGTACCCATGCGTAAAAAAGGAAAACTTCCGTGGAAAACATATTCTATTGAGTATGCTCTAGAATATGGAACTGATGCAATTGAAATTCATCAAGATGCTTTGTTGCCAACAGATAAAGTCTTGATAACAGATGATATTATTGCTACCGGAGGAACGGCCTATGCTTCACTTCAGTTAATTCAAAAATTTAATATCCCGAATGAAAATATATTTGCCTGTTTTTTATTAGATATTAAAGAGGTTCTAGGAAAAGAAAAAGAATTGCTACAACAGCATGGTTATTTTTCATTAATTTAATACATTATGATTTTATTGGGAGCAATTAATTATGCCAATTTTTTAAGATAAAACGAACGAGATTTAATTTTTATAACCACCGACTCTTGTAAATTAATAGAGAATAAGAGTAAAACGAATAACAAAATGTACAACGCTGTAAAAAAAACAATTGACTTAGGTGATGGTCGCATCATTGAAATTGAGACTGGAAAACTTGCAAAACAAGCAGATGGCTCAGTAGTAGTAAAAATGGGAAACACAATGTTACTTGCTGCGGTAACCTGTGCCGCTAATGCAAAAGAAGATGTGGACTTTATGCCTTTATCGGTAGAATATAAAGAAAAATATGCCGCTGCTGGTCGTTACCCTGGAGGATTTTTGAAGCGAGAAGCACGTCCAAATGATCACGAGATTTTAATATCTCGCCTTATTGACAGAGCGATGCGCCCATTATTCCCAGAGGATTTTCACGCTGATGTTTTTGTAACAGTTAATCTTATTTCAGCAGACCCACAAATTATGCCAGACGCATTAGCTGGCTTAGCAGCATCAGCAGCGATGATGGTGTCGGACATTCCTTTTAATGGACCTATTTCAGAAGTACGAGTTGCTCGCATTGATGGAAAACTTT
>JBOFDL010000006.1:0-6373 GCA_051646985.1 Bacteroidales bacterium
TTGGGTAAAGTTCTGCATCTACCGTTACACGAATACTATCGGTGGTTTCCACATTAGTTGGCAACTTTATTGCGATATGATATGAAGATAACTTCATGTCATAAATTAAAGTATCTCCCATACGAAGTTTTGCTGCTGGTTCAGGAGTAAAGGAGGCGGCTGCACAAGTTATAGCTCCTGGTCCTCCATCAGACTCCGATTGATTATATTCACACTGTTCAACTATACTCCTGCCACTATACTTTGCTGCAGTACTTATCACTTTAATAGGTTGGTAACCTAAGGAATCTTCATTATGTTTAATCCTAAATCGCAATGTGTAGTTCAAACAATTTCCTGCTGTTGTTAGCGGAATATTGGCAAACTCTACGAGCAGTAGTTTATTCACAAGGTCTGTGTTTGTCGCCAAAATTGTAGTATGGTAAGGCATACTCAAATCTGCTTGCCCAAATGCCACACTTATAAGGGCAATCATCCCAATACAAAACGAAAAAAGTTGCTTAATTTTCATAATTATTTATTTTATGGATAAAAAAATTTAGTAAACGAAGAAATTATTTTGTTGCAAAAAACGAGAACTGTTATGAGATACTCTGTAGTAATTATATTTTATAACACGCAGAAAGTTGCTTATAGTATTAGATACACTTCTATTCTTTTATGAGGCGAGCAGTTGCTACTTGTCGCTGACCCTCTACGTATAGAATTATAACCCCTCTTAACAAGGGAGTTACATCAATCATATTATTATTTATTGTTGTAAACTCATAAAGCAGCGTACCCATAACGCTATATGCTAATACCCTTTTTATTTCAAACGAAGCATCAATTGTTATCATTCCTTGAGCTGGATTAGGAAAAACTTTCACTTCTTTTTTTCGTTTGATAGTAGTAATATTTGTATATCCGGGATGAGACCATTCGTAAGCCCCCATATCTACAATTCCATAATCATAAATACGAGGAAGTCCACTAAACTCTCTTGCTCCAGTTGATAAAACTGCATCATTAAAACCTTTGTCAATACATGGAGAATTTGCTTGTAATCGCCAATCTACAGCAAATATATCCTCCGATGTCGGCCCTGTAGATATTGTTGGTTGAGTAAAATAAGGTGCATTTAAAAGAGTATCAAATGTATTTTCATTTAATCTACTAAGTTGAATATTGCTCTTATGAGAGGTGGGTTCTAAACTTTCTATTGCACAATAAGTTTCCCGAAGACTCCCTGGCTTATAGATTTGATTCGTATTACCCCAAATAATACTATTTGTCAACTCTCCATCTGTCAAAAAGGTTATTCCGCCTCCAGTACCAGCACTATTTCTTACAATAGTTGCTCCAATAACTTTATTCTCGTATTGTGCATACATTCCGCCTCCATTTACAGATTGATTATTTGCAACTATAAGATTTGTTGCAATATTGTTTTTTTCTAAAAAAATTCCGCCACCAAGTCCCTGAGATTTGTTATTTGCTACATAAAGTCGGTCAAGATGATTATCAAGACTTGCATAAATTGCGCCTCCCTCTTTTTGAGCGGTATTATTACTCAATGTACACTGCGAGACAACTGATAAGTCTAATAAATAAACTCCTCCGCCACTCTCAGTCGATCTATTTTCAATAAGTTCACATGAATTTATTGTTGATGTGCCACAATAAATGCCCCCTCCAAATGTAGCCGTATTTTTATTAAAAATACTTGAGTCAATAACTCCCTTTGCAAACAAAAATGCACCTCCCCCATTACCGCTACTCCTATTCTGTGAAATTGTCGAATGAACTAAATATGTGCTACTGTGAGAATATATACCTCCGCCATTACCAGTTGCTATATTTCTAGTAACAGTAGTATTTTCAATACGAATTGCCCCTTTCTTAGTAAATATTCCGGCACCTTCTCCTTTAGCATTATTGCTGTCAATAATACTATTCTTTACAACTCCTCCATTGCTAGCGAAGATACCTGCTCCATCAAGAGCAGATTTATTGAGATTAATTTGACAACTATCCACAAGCACTCTATCCGACAGATATATGCCTCCACCATATCTGGCTATATTTTCTATTGCTGTATCTGTTATTAAAATCGCAGCCCCATCACTATATATTCCTCCGCCATATCCTTGTGCCGCTGTATTTTCTATAAATGCTGAATACAGAACTTTGCCTTCGTTTGAATATACTGCACCACCACTTCCTTCAGTTACGTTTCCAATGAACCTAGAGCGTTGGATTATTCCTTTATACGGAGAATAAACTCCTCCGCCATTGAGTTTGGCGTGATTCTTCATAATAACACTATTTGAAATTTTTGCCGAATTAAGAAATAATCCCCCACCGGCCTCTGCGGCTTTATTATATGCAATATAACAATTTACAATACTTCCCCCTTCTAAGCAAGCAACCCCACCTCCCATTTGTTGTGTCTCGCTATACATAACATTGCAAAACTGAAGTTCTCCTCCTCGCTGTATGGAGACGGCTCCTCCGTGCACAGGAGAATTACCTCGTATAAATGAAATTCCATTCCAAATAGTTGTAGCATTAAATGCAGATAATTGCATCAATATTGCTGTTTTTCCTAAACCACTTATCTTCGTTAGATTAGACCTAGAAGTATCACCTAATACAATGGGAGGACGCTCTGCTATAGAATTTTCAACACCCAAAAATCCACCATATACATTGACCCCTTCTTTCATTTCAATAGGGACTGATATTGTATAACTTCCCACTGCAATCCAAACCTCTTCAATGGGATATGCTGCGGCGGCGGCACTAAGAGCCGCTCGTACAGAGAGTTTCGAGCGTTGCCAAGACCGACCATCATTAACATCATTGCCACTAGGACTAACATAGATAACTGCGATTGCCCTTAGCGTGCAAAAGAAAAAAGCGGCTAAAAGTATGAAACTAAAACGAGTATGGGACATTATAATTATTCGGCAAATTAGATTTTTCAATAACTCACAAATTTACTATAAAATATATCAATATACAAACGAAATGGCTATGACATTTGGCAAAAATACTCAAATTAAATACCTTTGTGTCAGAATTTTCTATTAAAGTAAAATATGCTATTGCCAATTCACTTATACGGCTCAACATCCTTACGTAAGGTGTCTGACGAAATTACTGCTAATCATCCAAATTTAACGACCTTTTTAAGCGACCTTTGGGATACAATGTATCACGCTGATGGAGTGGGCTTAGCCGCACCTCAAGTCGGGCAAAACATTCGATTATTTATTGTTGATGCAACGGCCATGGCAGAGGATTATCCTGAGGCTAGAAATTTTAAATGCACCTTTATCAACCCAATTATTATAGAAGAAGATGGCGAAGAGTGGGCATATAGTGAAGGTTGCTTGAGCGTACCTAAAATTCATGAAGATGTAAAACGAAAACCTCGTGTCCATTTAAGTTATTTCGATGAAAACTTTGCACAGCACCAAATATGGTTCGAAGGAATTGTTGCTCGTATTATCCAACATGAGTATGACCATTTAGAAGGTAAAAACTTTATTGATTACCTGTCACCAATCCGCAAACAATTACTCAAGGCAAAACTAATAAAAATAAGTAAGGGTAATGTAAGTACGGAATATCGAACAAAACATACTTAAAAAATCAATCTTATACTCTTAAAATCTTGATTCTGTGCGTTGACAGTGGAGCCTCTAAGGCAGATTGGTGCTTGATTGGCTCTGATAATAGTAGGCAACGATTTACCAATAAGGGAATCAATCCTTTACATATTAATCAAGTTGAATTAGTCAATACATTAGCACACTGTGTTCCCGATAAAATTAAGGAATCATCAATACAACGTTTGTTTTTTTATGGTGCAGGCTGTAATATATCTGTCTTCAACGACCTGATTCGCAAGGAATTAAAAAAAACATTTCCCGAAGCAAACATTGACATTCTTCCTGATTTTCTTGGAGCAGCGCGTGCATTATTTGCCAATCAACAAGGTATTGTCACTATTTTAGGAACAGGTTCTGTATCTGGGGTGTATAATGGAGAGAACATTACAGTAAGTTCTAATGCCTTAGGCTATATTTTAGGTGACGAGGGAAGTGCTTCTGATTTAGGAAGACAACTCCTACAAGCCTATTTTTATAGACAACTTCCTACAGAGATAGTCCGCAATCTTAAACAAAGAGGCATTACAAAAGAAAAAGTCTTGTTTAATGTATATCAGAAAGCACATCCCGCAATATATTTATCGTCTTTTTTAAGTGTATATATTGAATTTAGAAAGCACCCCTTTATACGGCAACTCGTAATGCAATCATTCGAACGTTTTTTTAAGTATCACGTGGATGAATTGTATAAAAAAACACTTTTGCCTATTGGTGTTGTCGGCTCTGTTGGGTATTTATTTTCCGAGGAAATAAGCCAAATTGCTAAACAGCGAGGAATCGAACAAGTTAACATTTTGCAATATCCTATTGAAAAACTTGCAGATTATCATACTTTTTTCAGCAAGCATCTTTTTTCATAATACTTTTTTTTGTATTTTCGCATCCCACATATATGAAATTGCCCAGGTGGCGAAATTGGTATACGCACCACTTTGAGGGGGTGGCGGTCGCAAGGCTGTGCAAGTTCGAGTCTTGTCCTGGGCACAGAGAAAGCATTCTGTTATCAAACGGGATGCTTTTTTTGCAAGAAAGATTGATTGTCTACTATCGAAAATACTCTCCTATTTGTGGTGTCTCTACATCAAGTGCAAATACAATAACAAGATCATTCTCTTGAATTTCAGTACTTCCTGTAGCAATAATTCCCTTACCTCCTCGCACAACTCCTCCAATAATTGCATTTTTAGGAAAATCTAAATCTTTTATTTGCACTTTACTTGCCTTACAATTTTCTTTGGCCATAAATTCAAACACCTCTGCATCAGAGCCTGTAAGATGCTTTACTCCGTGAATATCTCCACTTGTGAACTTAAAGATATGACCTGCCGTAATTAATTTTTTATTAATGATCGTATCAATGCCAATACTTTCAGCAAGTTGTATGTAGTCTAAATTTTCAACTTCTGCAATGGTACGTTGTACTCCCATTTGTTTTGCCAAAAGACAAGATAAAATATTCGTCTCAGAACTACCTGTAACAGCAACAAAAGCGTCCGTTTTATTCACCCCTTCATCTACAAGTAGTTCTGTATTTCGACCATCTCCATTTATTATCATTGCATTTTGAAAACGTTCTGCAAGTTTATGGCAATGCTCCTTATTTTGTTCAATGATTTTAATATTCATACGACGCTCTAACTCCTCTACTACTTTAGAGCCAACACGACTCCCTCCCAATATCATTAAATTATGTACATCAATATTTTCTTTCCCAGATAATTCAAGCATTTCTTTCATTCCCGCTCTAGTGGTCATTACATGGAGTTGATCCCCTGCTTGAAATTCATCAAATCGTCTCGGAATAACTGTTTTTTCGTTACGATTAATTGCGATAATGCGATATTCGAGTTTTTTGAAATCTATAGTTGCCTCAAGAACCGTTTTTCCAATAATAGGAGCACCCTCCTCTAAGCGAAAAACCATCATTAGCAATTTTCCATTGGCAAACTCAATGTATTCAGAAGTGCTAGTTTGCCCTAGCAGATTTACGATTTCGGAAGCCGCAATTTTTTCAGGATAAAACATATTGTCAATACCGGCATTTACAAACGTATTTCGATTTTCATCATCAAGATACTCATTGTGATCAACACGAGCAATGGTTTGCTTTGCACCTAATTTTTTTCCCAACATACAAGTTACAATATTCGTGTCTTCGCTAGGCGTAACTGCAATTAGCAAGTCTGCCTTAGTAACATTTGCTTTCGCAAGCACTTCAAATGAAGTGGTACTTCCTACTATAGTAATCACATCTGCACTTGCTTCAACAGCATGCAACCTCTCTTCACTAGGGTCAATGATATAAATACTGTGGCTTTCCTCTGACATCAATCGAGCAAGGTGTGTGCCAACTTCTCCTGCTCCAGCAATGATTATATTCATCGTATAATTTATTTTGACAAAATCGGCCTGCAAAGATAAGTTAACTTGTGAAAAATGGCACTTTTAATACGTAATATTTTTGAAAATATGCCAAAATGGCGGATTTTACTTTTTTGGCATACAACTTGATAAAGTTCTCTTTGGAATTGAAAATCCACTAGTATCAAAATCATAAACATAAAAATATAAAAAAATGGGAAAAGTAATTGGAATTGACTTAGGCACCACCAACTCTTGCGTAGCAGTGATGGAGGGAAATGAACCCGTTGTAATTGCCAACAACGAAGGTCGCCGCACCACGCCATCTATCGTAGCATTTGCTGATGGTGGAG
>JBOFDL010000007.1:0-1516 GCA_051646985.1 Bacteroidales bacterium
GACTTGCCGTCGATAATGATGTGTTCTATATTTTGCGTGCTTTGTGATTCTATACTTTGGAGCGTGCGAAGTAGTACGTCTTGCGCATTGTAGGTAATGGTGATGAGGGATAGGGGAGGGGCTGTGGACATGGCTACTATTTTACCAATCGTTATTTTTTAGTAACTACATAAAATACATTTTGGGGGGCTATTCGTTGCCAAATATTTTTTGGGTGATAGTTCCAATTCCACTTCATTAGTTTTGATACTACTTTATCAAAGTACAAATAAAACTTTAAGTTGTGGAGTTGTATTTTTGTAAACTTATTAAGGATTCTCTGTAGAGCAAATGTTCCTGTAAATGAATACTGCTTTGAAATAATTTGAATATTACTTTGTTCAAATACGGCTTCAAAAATCTTAGGAGGAATTCCTCGCTCATGCTTTGTTAATCCTTTTCGAGGTTTTCTCCAATCTCCCATTGAGGTAATAGGTTCACGAAGCAGAAGATATCCTCCAGGTTTTAATATTCTTAATAATTCTGAAACAACAAAACTTACATTCGGTATGTGATGTAGAGCGGCAAAACTTGTGATAAGATTAAAGGTATTGTCAGGAAAGTCAATGGCACCACTCATATTAGGATATACATAAGTGGGAATAATGTTGCCTATTTTGTTTTTTACGAGTTTATCGGATGGTTCAATAATGGTAATGTTTTTCATTCTATCTATATAAGGCTCAAATTCATATCCCCAAGCAGAACCTAAACCTAAAACTTTTTCAAATTTTAAGGAACTTGGCAGTTTAGAGAAGCCATTTAGAAAGTTAAATTTGTGAAAATCGTACTCATTACTGCATTTATCTACAGTTCCTTCTAATGACTCAAAGCCGTGAGTCTCATCGTCAAACCAAGTTTGTATTTCTTCGGGGCTGAGATTGTCTCCATAAAGTGTTTGCCCAGAAAAATCGCTTATTGTCTTATTCATAATTTAAGAAAAGAAAGAAGTTTGGTATAATATATTTCATCTGTATAGTTTTCTATAAATTTTTGATAGCAATTTTTTGCTAATTGTTTAAAACGTGAATCATCAGCATAGAGTAGTTCAATTTTCTGACATACTGATTCTGTGTCTCCTTTTTCAATCACAAAACCACATTTGTCATTTTCAACAATTTCAGGCATTACCGAAAAATTGTATGTAATAATAGGGGTTTTTTCTGCAAATGCTTCGATGAATATCATTGGAAAGCCTTCATATAAATGACTTGGAAAAAAAATAAGTTTTGCCTTTTGATAAAAGAGTTTCAATTCTTTAGCAGATAAAAAGCCTTCAAAATGAAGATTCGAGGGAATGTCTATATCTTCTAATATATGGGTTTTATTGCCTGCTATCCTAAATTCTATATGGGGCATACGTTTGGCTACTTCTATAAAGTCGAAGATGCCTTTTTCTTTTGTGAGTCGTCCGACAAAGCCTACATAGGTTTTATCGTTAATATTTATTTCATCTTCTGAAAATTTTGAAAGTATT
>JBOFDL010000008.1:0-2578 GCA_051646985.1 Bacteroidales bacterium
TTGATTTAGTTGACACATATCCTTTATTTTTTAGATATTCTAAGGCTTCATCAATGCTCAAATATTCCTTAGTAGTACTTAATTGATTGAATTGCTGAAGCATTTCAGATACTGCATCTGCGACAACCTTTCGCAATTCCTCTCGAGTAGTAATAATTAGTTCCATAATGCCCTATTCTGTATGATTTTCAAGGCTATTTCAAGAAGTTGATAGTCTGACAAGTCTTGATTTTCTTTTCTTTTTGCAAGGCGCTCTTTTACAAGCATTAGCTCTTCAATTTCATCGTCAAGCATATCTTGCTTATTGTTGTTTTTATCGCTCATATTTTGCTCCTAATTTTACAAATTCCTATCTTTGAGAGTTTTTTGTACATACAAAAACAAGGCATCCCTCACTTAGTTACCTGCGAACGTACTTGAATGAGGGATGCCTTGCCGAACACTACGCTCTACAGAGGTATGCTCTGTTTTGCAATAGGTGTTTTATTTTATGATAATTACATTCGCAGGTAAATAACAATGCAAATATATAAGATTATTTTCTTATATGCAAGAAATATGTAAGATTATTTTCTTATGGTCGCAAAAAGGGTTGGAGAATTTATTGAAGTCAAAGGCATTAGTTATTACGCCTTTGAAAATTTACTGGGCGTTTCTCGTGGCACTATTTCTAAGTCAGTAAAAGAGAATAAAAGTATTGGCTCTGCCATATTAGAAAAAATTCTTGCAATCTTCCCTGAACTATCTCCAGTTTGGCTACTAACAGGAAATGGCGAAATGCTGCAAAATGCAGATATCCCCTCAAGCATAAATGTTGGACATAGTATAAATGGCACTGGTAATACTGTGAGTGGCGACATAAGTTTTGGGGAATGTGTCCGAGAGTTGGAGGCTGCACGTAAAGAAATCTCCTACCTAAAAGAAATCAATGAATTATTAAAAAATAAAAAGTAATGATTTGTCGTATTTGTCAGAAATCAGTTTCGGAAAAAGAAATAGAATATTCTGTGAGTTATAAAATGCCATTATGTATAGGCTGCCAAAAAAAAGTAAAAGAACTAAGGCTGAGTAATACTAGAGTAACAAATGAACAGGCAATGCTGTTTTTAGCCCTTAAACATAGAAGGATTAATGCTGAGTTGGAGTATGAAGTTTTCTATGATGTGCAAAATCCTAAAAACAAAATAACTCTTGACATTGCAATTCCAGATGCTAAATTGTATATAGAGGTGAATGGGATGCAGCACGCTCAAGATTATAAGCAACAAATTAAAGACCTTAAACGAGCTCATTATTCTTTCTTAGATGGCTTTTTGACACTTCCTATATACAATGTTGCAACAGCGGCAGGTCTCAATGATATCGTTAACACGATTCGTAGTATAGCAGATGCAAGAGTAGAAGGAAGTAGGGTACTTGAATAATGAAAAAAACAAATCATACAGAAAGCATTCTCGCTCGCCTAGAGGAATATATCAATAAGCGAGGAGATAATTATGCTCAACTTACTATAGCAATTGGAGTAAGCGTGGGTTATTTTTATAGTATGCGTAAAACTAAAGGCTCTTTAGGTGCAGAGATTTTAGCCCGAATTTTATTTCACTACAAAGATTTGTCGGCAGATTGGTTACTCACTGGAAGAGGCGCAATGTTGCGAGGGAAGGTTACAAAAAAAGATATAGATGTGTACAGTGAAAGAGAGGCTATGCTAAAAGACATTTCTAAAACTGTAGATTTGTTACAGAGTAATTTAGAGCAATTAAAACAGCAGCAGAATAAATTAGAGGGCTTGAGATAAAAACTAAAGGCAGGGAATAAACTCTCTGCCTTTATCACTACCTTATCACTTAACGAAAGCAATTCACAGAGGTTATAAGGAATAATCTTTAACAAAGGTAAGAAAAATACACATTGTACTGTATGAGTAAAACATTTAATATCTATTGCGATGAGAGTTGTCATTTAGAAAATGACCACAAAGCATTTATGTTTTTAGGTTCTGTGAGCTGCGCCTATCCACAGGTAGAAAGGCACACCAAGCGCATTGATGAACTTAAAAAGGCACATAACTTTTATGCTGAAATAAAGTGGACAAAAGTATCTCAATCAAAACTGTGCTTTTATTTAGATTTACTTGATTACTTTTTCGATACAGACCTGAAATTTCGTGCCATTGGTATTGAAAAATCAAAAATTAATAATGAAGAACATAATCATCAAACATTTGACGAATTTTACTATAAAATGTACTATAAAATGCTTGGTTATAAAGTGGATACGTTAAGTAATTACAATGTCTATTTAGACATAAAAGATACGCTTAGTGCTTGTAAAGTACGAAAACTAAGAGAAATACTCAATGTTCAATTCGATGTATTCAGAACAGTGCAAAATATACATTCAAAAGAGAGTATATTGATGCAGTTGGCTGATTTTTTAATGGGAGCGTTATCTTATTATAATAACAATACAGAGCATAAAAATGTGGCTAAGATGCAGATCATAGATAGAATGAAAAAACACTGCGACAATGGCGACTTTAAGATTATTAATAACAATAACAAAGATTTTTTCTTTA
>JBOFDL010000009.1:0-5258 GCA_051646985.1 Bacteroidales bacterium
ACCAGTGAAGAACAAGCAGAACTTATCGAAAACACTTGCGCATTAGGAATATTAAAATTACGCTGAACATGATGCGCTAATGTTCCAATGGTGTCAATTACAGTATAACTTGCCGATATAATTAAATCTACATCTTGTAATTTATAAGGTATCTTTTTTAATGCTTCATTAACTGATTTAATTCCCAACTGCACCATATCCTCATCATGCGCAATTCGTGAGCGATTTTCAATACCTGTGCGTTGAAGAATCCAATCAGAAGTTAGTCCATTAATCCGCTCAAAATATTCATTGTTAATGCGCTTGCATGGGATATAAAAACCGATAGCATTAATGTACATAAGTGAAAAATTATATATATACTCGTCTAATTGTAAATGCGGGGACAAAAGTACAAGTTCATTTTTTTTTGACAAAAGAAACCTATTATTTTTTTTCAAAAAAAACTTGTTTATTTAAAAAAAATATAAATTATTCATTTTCAAACGCATAAAATCTTGTTCATAATTGCAGTATAAAATATTCGTTCAAAGAACATCTAAACTTGTACTTTTGTAACCCAAATTTTTCCATTACTTAGGATTATTTAGGCAGAATATTTTCTTTAAAGCAGACCCTTTAGAATACTTTAGAACAACACATACAAATAAGAAGCAGCATGAAAATTGGACTTTTTTCAGAAACTAAAACCGAAAAGCAAACAATGAACGAGGCACAAATAGCCTCTCCAGCAATACAAGACGTGATGCCTCCAAAAGAAGAGGTCTTGACTACCTATGATTATAAAGAGATTATTGAGGCAACATCTCAATATTTTGGGAATGACGATATGGCTGCAACTGTATGGGCTAGCAAATATGCTCTAAAAGATTCTTTTGGTAATAATTATGAAAAGACTCCTACCGATATGCATTGGCGACTCGCTAGAGAAATTGCAAGAATCGAGAAAAAATATGCAAATCCAATGAGTGCCGAAGAAATTTTCATGCTTCTTGATAAATTTCAATATATTATACCACAAGGCGGTCCAATGACCGGTATTGGCAATAACCATCAAATTGCTTCCTTATCCAATTGCTTTGTTATTGGCACTCATCCATCAGCCGATTCTTACGGAGGAATTTTCAGAATAGATGAAGAACAAGTCCAACTTATGAAACGTAGAGGTGGAGTTGGTCACGACCTATCGCACATTCGCCCTAGTGGAACGCCTGTACTTAATAGTGCTCTAAACTCAACCGGTATAGTCCCTTTTATGGAGCGTTACTCTAACTCTACTCGCGAAGTCGCAATGGACGGAAGAAGAGGTGCACTTATGCTAAGCGTTTCCATCAAACATCCCGATGCCGAAAAATTTATTGATGCAAAAATGGATAGTGGGAAGGTTACTGGCGCAAATGTTTCCGTAAAAATTGATAATGAATTTATGGAGTGTGTAAAATCGGGAAAAAAATATGTGCAAAAATATCCTATTGATGCGCAAACTCCCAAATTTACCTATGAAATTGATGCTCAAAAATTATGGAATAAAATAATTCATAATGCATGGAAAAGTGCTGAACCTGGAATATTATTTTGGGATACAATTATTGAAGAATCTGTACCCGACTGTTATGCAGATTTGGGCTTCCGCACAGTTTCTACCAATCCATGTGGCGAGATACCTCTTTGCCCATACGACAGTTGTCGCCTTGTAGCAATAAACCTATACAGTTACGTTCAAAATCCCTTTACTCCTCAAGCATCATTCAATGATAGCCTTTACAAAGAGCATGTTGAAAAAGCAATGCGAATAATGGATGATATTATTGACCTTGAAATAGAGAAAATTGATACAATCATTAGCAAAGTAGATGCCGACCCAGAACATCAAGATATAAAAACTGTTGAACGTAGTTTGTGGGAGAAAATTCGCGAAAAAGCGATTGTAGGTCGTCGAACAGGCTTGGGAATTACTGCCGAAGGTGATATGCTTGCCGCTATGAACCTCCGTTATGGCTCAAATGAAGCAATTGACTTTGCCGTTGCGAAACAAAAAATGCTCGCTATCGAAGCTTATCGCGCTTCGGTAACCCTCGCAAAAGAACGAGGCGCATTCAGAATTTATGATGCTCAACGTGAAGAACAAAACCCAATGATTGCACGCATTCGCCAAGCAGATCCCGCACTATATGCAGAAATGACTCAACATGGAAGACGTAACATTGCAATGTTAACCATTGCCCCTACTGGCACAACAAGTATAATGTCGCAAACATCCTCAGGCATAGAACCCGTCTTTAAACCATTCTATAAACGTCGCCGTAAAATTAATCACAATGATAAAAATGTAAAGGTCGCATTTGTAGATAATGTTGGCGATGCATTTGAAGAATATCTCGTATTTCATCACAAATTTGTAACATGGCTCGAAATTAACGGCTATAATGTCGATGAATTAAAACTCGCCAGCGAAGAATATATAGAAGCAATTGCTAAAAAATCCCCCTATTATAAAGCCTCGGCAAATGATATAGATTGGGTTGCTAAAGTAAAAATGCAGGGACAAATGCAACAATGGGTTGATCATTCAATCAGTGTTACCGTCAACCTACCGAACGATGTTAGTCAAGATGTAGTAGCAAACGTATATCAAACTGCATGGGAAAGTGGTTGCAAAGGTATTACCGTATATAGAGATGGTTCTCGTACAGGAGTATTGATTTCAGCAAACAGTAAAATTGGCTCCGTTTCCAATGCAGACAAAATGCCAACAAAACGTCCAGAATCACTTGATGCAGATATTATTCGATTCAAGAATGGAAGTGAGGATTGGGTCGCTTTTGTAGGCTTATACCAAGGAAAACCATATGAAATTTTTACAGGGGTAGCTAATGAAGATGGCTTATGGCTACCAAAATCAGTGGAAAAAGGAAAAATAGTAAGAACAACCGACCAAAATCTTGGAAAAATTTACAACCTGAAATATATTGATAAACGAGGTCTAGAACAAGAGATAAAAGGCATCTCGTATATGTTTGACAAAGAATTTTGGAATTATGCAAAACTCATCTCTGGAGTCTTAAGCAATAATGTACCCATTGTAGATGTTGTTAGCATTATTGAAAGTCTGCATCTTGACAGTGAAAGTATCAACTCTTGGAAAAATGGAGTTGAACGAGCTCTAAAACGTTACATTACAGATGGCACTAAAGCCTCTACAGGACAACGTTGTACTAGTTGTAACTCCAAAGAGTTAGTATATCAAGAAGGTTGTCTTACATGCGTAGATTGTGGAAATTCAAAATGTGGTTAAATTTCTTTTTTATCTTAGATTTTTACTCTAAACCAAAAAAGAAACTCTAATAATTAGAGTTTCTTTTTTTTATTTAATACAACTATCAAGGAAAATCATCAAGTTAAAAAAAATCGATATTTTTTCAACTCGTATATTTTCTTAAAATATATCTGCTTGGCATAATAATCGAGCATTTTTATCCTTCTCTGATAAAAGTAAATCTTGCTCTTTAAATTTCCAATCAATTCCTATTGCCGGGTCATTGTAGCGAATACTTCGGTCGTGTTGTGCAGAATATACATTATCCACCTTATAGGCAAAAATAACTTCTTGGCTCAAAACAAGAAATCCGTGCGCAAAACCTTGTGGAATAAATAATTGACGTTTATTATCGCTCGATAATTCTATAGCAATATGTTGTCCAAAAGTTGGGGAGTCTTTTCGAATATCAAGCGCAACATCAAGTACTGCTCCTTCAATTACTCGAACCAATTTGCTTTGTGCAAAGGGCGGAAGTTGATAGTGCAAGCCACGCAATACACCTCTTGAGGATTTTGATTCATTGTCTTGAACAAAAACTATCTTACCAATAAATTCGTTAAAAAGTACTTGTTTATAACTTTCCATAAAATAACCTCTCGCATCGCTGATTATTTTAGGTTCTATAATCCATAGACCATCGATTTTTGTTTTAATAAAGTTCATATACGTCCGGGGTAAATTTTAAGAGCGACTTTAAGACATTCAATTGCATTTTTTAAATCTTTCACATTTAATACATACGCCAATCGAACCTCATTCAGCCCTAAGCCTAATGTGAAGTAAAATCCTGTAGCAGGTGCAAGCATTAGTGTTTGATTTTTATACGAAAATTCTTCAAGTAGCCAACGAGCAAATTTATCTGAATCGTCAATAGGCAAGCGAGCAATTGCATAGAATGCTCCTTTTGGCTTTGGACAATATACACCTGGAATTTGATTAAGTGCTTCGACCATAAAATTTCTTCGTTCAGTGTACTCTTTGTGTACTTCGTCAAAGTATGATTTTGGAGTTGACAATGCTGCTTCTGCCGCAATTTGTCCGTAAAATGGTGGACATAGTCGAGCTTGTCCAAATTTAAGAGCGCCTGATAATACATCTTTATTTCGACTGATAATCGCCCCTACTCTTGCGCCACACATGCTATAACGTTTTGATACGGAGTCAATCAATACAATATTGTTTTCAACTCCTTTAAGTTGCATTGCAGAATACGCTTGCTTTCCATCATAGCAAAAATCGCGATAGACTTCATCACAGAATAAATAAAGTTTGTATTTTTTGACAATCACAGCGAGTCTTTGCAGATCAATTTTCGAATATAAACTTCCTGTTGGATTATTGGGATTACTAATAAATATGCCTTTTGTTTTTGGTGTAATCAATCGTTCAAAGGCCTCAATCGGAGGTAGAGCGAAATCGGTTTCAATACTCGAAGTAATGGGTTTAACATTTACGCCGGCCTCAATTGCATACGCCCAATAATTGGCATAGAATGGCTCTGGAATAATAACCTCATCGCTGGGGTTAAAGCATGCCATAAATGCAAAAAGTATTGCCTCTGAGCCTCCTCCTGTAACGAGAATATTTTCGGGGGCAATCTCAATTCCTAATTCTTGATAATACTTTGCGAGTTTTTTTCGATAGGACTCGTTTCCGGCCGAATGTCCATACTCTATAGTACTTGCAGCGCAGTTTTTGACAGCATCAAGGGCTATTTTTGGCGTTTCAATATCAGGTTGACCGATATTTAGATGATAGACCTTACGTCCTGCTTTTTTTGCAGCCTCTGCATAAGGGGCAAGTTTTCGTATGGGCGAGGACTGCATATATAAGACTCGTTCCGAAATTCGTGGCATAATTGGCTATAAATTTTCTGTGCGGACAAAGGTAAATATATTTTATGAATTAAGATATTGAGTTTATTTTGTCAGATTTTTTT
>JBOFDL010000010.1:0-3018 GCA_051646985.1 Bacteroidales bacterium
GATATTATCAAAGCCAAACAATTTCACCAAACCCTCTTCAGTCGTATTATATCGCACCTGCCCAATGCGCTTGCCCGGTACAAATGTCCAATCATTCTCCACCTTATCCGCGTCAGACTTCTCGCCCGCAGTACGTGCGTTAGCTGCTACCTCTTTGCCTGCATCATCAATGAACTTAATGCCCCCACCATGCACCCAACCTACCACGCCCGCTTGCGTTTTCACCAAATACCAGTTATCTTCCAATTTTTGCCCCCGAAAACGATATTCGCTGCGCCTAACCGTGCGATGATACAAATACTCTACGGTTTCATTTTCCTTCAAGGTTGCCAAATGCTCATACTCATCACCGGGATAGGCTTTTACGCGCAGTCCCGTTACCCAAGCCTTAATATTCTTTGCCTTAGAAAGCTCATTAAACTCACTAGATGCGGCTCTCAAATGCTCCAAATTATCCTCTTCTCCATTCGAAGGAGGGTCTTGAATGGGCGTGGGGTTCTGTTCCGTAGGCTGCGGGTCTTCCTGCGGCGTTGGGTCAGGGCTGATAATATCAGGATTTGCTGGCACATCTCGGCTAGTTGTGTCCTCTTCCTTTTTTTGCCCCGCACCGGGCTTGCAAGCATCGCCTAACACAAATAATAAGGCAAAAGCTAAGAAAATATAGTATTTCATCTCTTGATGATGGCTTTTTGGAATAAAAATAATGATTCAAACGCTTCGTACTTACAAATGTATCTGTATTTTTCTATGGCGTTGGATTAAGCAAAAGTTTAGAGAAACAGCCTTGTTATAAACATTCTTTTATTCATTTTGAAGATGTTGCACATATTCAACAGAAACCTCAAACAATTCTGCAATATCATCAATTGACAACTTACCTTGTCGTAAAGCCTTTCTTATTCTTTCTTCCTGCTCATCTTTTCGGGTATTATCTTCAATAGCTGCAACCGCTTGCTTCTTCATTTCGTGAATTTTTGCTTCCGCTAATTGCTCAGGCGTTAAGTCATCTTTCTCCGCCAACTTAGCAGCTTTGACAATGGCAGTTTTTTGCATATTAATATTGAGGTTGTTGGGGTTTTTCATAGATTCGCGTATGAGATTCATCCAGTCAAAAATGTCCTGTGGCGTATCAGGTTGAATATAAGTAGGATTAAGGATAATCAATTGATGGTTAGTCATGCGAATAATTTGCCCCTTCAAATCGCGGGGGGTAATGTCGGTTATCAATATATCATTCTTAACAGGCTTGCCCGTTTTATCGTTAATTTTATAGGCAGAAGTTACAATTACAATCACATAAATTTCTTTCTCGTAAGAATAATTCTCGCTTTTGCGCTGAACATCAACCAAATTTGCTAGAAAATAATGCGAAAAACGGTCATAAGTGTAATCATAATCTACCTTTTGAATTTCTACGATAGTTCTACTTTCTATATCTTCGGCAAACAAATCCATTTTGAACTTAATCGCGCTTACCTTACTAGGCAAAACCTTCTCCGTTTCCACCTTACTAATCTTCATATCAATCCCAATCACATCTTTTACAAAGGCAGTGAAAACCTCTACATCTGTAAAGACCTTTTTGAAATGTACTTCATTATCTAAGTTTGCTAACATAATCTGTTGATTGTAGGCATTTGAAAGACAAAGATAGTTGTTTTTTTTTTAAGGGGATAAAATCTATTGATTTATTTTACCTTTGTGCTTTATTATTGCAATTATTACCTCAAATTCATTTTTCAAAGTATGTTTTATCTTTCTTTTCTTAAAAAAAACGCGAAGGTTTTTCTTTTGGCGGTTATCTTTTTATTCACAAGTAGCTTGTTTGCACAAACTTATCCACCGATTCAGCCCGAAAATATTACCATCATTCGGGATACTTTTGGTGTGGCACACATTTTTGCAAAGACAGATGCCGAGGTTGCCTTTGGGCTGGCATGGGTTAATGCCGAAGACGCTTTTGTGGAATCACAAAGCCTCATTTATTTATCAAAGGGCTATGCAGGGCGGTTTCAAGGACAAGAAGGCGCGAAAGTGGACTTTTTTACTCACGCCATTCAAGCAAGACAAGTAGTTGAACAACAATATGATACCGCATTTAGCCCCGCTTATAAACGCTACCTCAATGGCTTTGCACAAGGACTAAACGCATTCGCTAAGGCGCACCCCGAAAAGGTAAAAGTGAAAGCCGCTTTTCCTGTTACCGAAAAAGATGTAGCCACTTCTTATGTGGTTGTACTAAGCTTTTTGAGTTATGCACATAAGGCGGTGGGCGATGCAATAGCAGGTAAATATGACAATACCTCAGTTGAGTTTCTCAAAGAACTGCCCAATATTGGCTCTAATGCTTATGCGATTTCTCCCGCTAAGTCCGCAGATGGCAAGACCTATCTTTGCATCAATCCGCATTTACAAATGAATGGTATGTTTAGTTTTTATGAAGTTCATTTGCAAAGCGAGGAGGGTTTATGCTTTACGGGGGCAGCTTTTCAGGGCGCGGCATCTCATGCAATGGGAACGAATCCGCATTTAGGCTGGGCTTATACTTGGAACTATTTTGATAGATTGGACTCTTATCGCCTAAAGATGCTAGATACAAAAAAGCTTACCTATGAATTTGATGGCAAAGCTTTGACCCTAGAAAAACGCCCGCTTTGGTTGAAGGTAAAGGTCAAAGGGCTTACCATTCCTGTGCGAAAAATGAGCTATTGGAGTGTTTATGGCGCGACTGTGAAGTCGGATAAATCAGATAACTTTTATGCCATTCGTTTTGGTTCCAATCAAAGCATCAAAGGAGGGCAGCAGCTATATGAAATGAGCAAAGCAACGAACAAAGCGGAATTTTGGCAAGCAATGAATAAAAATCATACTATTCCCTTATTTAATATGGTGTATGCTGATGAGAAAAATAACATCTGCTTTGTTTCGCAAGGGGCAATGCCTGACCGCAAAGACCAGTCTTTTAATTGGGGAGGTGTTTTAGCAGGCAATACCAGTAGAAATTTGTGGACTTCGCTT
>JBOFDL010000011.1:0-13578 GCA_051646985.1 Bacteroidales bacterium
AAGCTGCGGGTTCATCGCTCATGTAGGCGTGTAGGCGTGCGGCATAGAGTGTGTAGGCGATAAGTCCTGCGGTTAATCCGCCAATAATAAAGAGGGGAATGATAACTTTGGTGGGGATATTGCTGAGAAGTTTTTTCATTTATTGTGGGAATATACTTCTAATTTTTACATGTTTTTGTTGAGCAAATGTAGAAGCTTTGTTTTTAATAAAGTGTTGCATTTGTTTCGGTTTTTATCTGCCTTTGGGGTTTATGATTTGCGTTTGGGGTTTTATATTCTTAGTTCTTTTTATATATTTCTTTTGGGGGTCAAAAAAAACCGCTCAATAAGTTGAGCGGTTTCATTTTTATGGATTGTTCTTAAAGAACTTGGATTTGTTGCTATCTAGTGGCATCAATTCCAAAGGATTTCCATTCTGTTTGTGGGATTGTTATCTTTATCAGAGTGGTTGCTTCGGAGATTTGTTTATGCAGTTCATAAAGTTCTTTATCCAATGCTGCGGTTTTTGTTTTGAGTTCGCCTTTTAGGCTTTCTTGTTGATTGTTTAACTCTACAGATTTGTCTGTTTTGTCTTCTAGTTTTTGAATAAACTCTGCATCAACGCCTCGTTTTTTTAGTTCTTCTGAGAACTTTTTTAGCCCTGCTGCCATCACTCGAGCAGCCTTAATTTGTTGGGCATACGAATTTTTTGCCATACATTTTAAGTATTAAGTAAATAATAGACCAATGTCGATTTTCGACATCTTTCCGAAAGTTATTTATTTTGTTCTGTAATTTCCAAATTTTTTTTGTGTTTTAACAAACGTTCTTTTTTGTCTTAAGGGGGGATTGTTTTTGATATAAATTGTCTTTCTTTTTGCTTGGGGAGGTGTTCCTCTTGCTTGGGGAAAGATTTTTTTTGCTTGGGGGGGTGTTCCCCTTGCTTGGGGAAGACTTTTTTTTGCTTGGGGAGATGTTCCCCTTGCTTGGGGAAAGACTTTTTTTTGCTTGGGGAGATGTTCCCCTTGCTTGGGGAAAGATTTTTCTTGCTTGGGGAGATGTTCCCCTTGCTTGGGGAAGACTTTTTTTTGCTTGGGGAGATGTTCCCCTTGCTTGGGGAAGACTTTTTTTTGCTTGGGGAAGTGTTCCCCTTGCTTGGGGAAAGCTTTTTCTTGCTTGGGGAGGTGTTCCTCTTGATAGGGGAAGGCTTTTTTTTGCTTGGGGAGGCTTTAAAGGGTTTCTTTTTTTAGGCTTTATGGGTTGATGTTTTCTTTGAGTGGGATTTTGTTTTTAGGCATTGAGATTTTTTAGACATTCACAGTCTGCTTTTTTTTCTAAGTTCTTGTACATACTTTGTCTTCGAAGGGCTTCGTCGAAGTTTACGGTGTGTGCGTCAAATTCTGGCCCGTCAACGCAGGTGAATTTTGTTTGGTTGTTTATACTTACTCTGCATGCGCCGCACATTCCTGTTCCATCTACCATAAGGGTGTTAAGGCTTACAATGGTTTTAATTTGATAGGGTTTTGTGGTCAGTGCAATGTATTTCATCATTATCATGGGTCCGATGGCGATGATAAGGTCGTAGTGTTTGTGTTGATGGTCTATGAGGTCTTTAAGTAGTTCTGTTACGAGTCCTTTAAATCCTTTGCTTCCGTCATCTGTTGCGAGGTATAGGTTTTTTGCGATTTTTCTTGTTTCGTTTTCAAGAATAATTAGGTCTTTGGTTTTTGTGCCAATCATCACGTCTGGACTTGCGCCTTGTTCATGCAGCCATTTAACTTGTGGATATACGGGGGCTGTTCCTAGTCCGCCTGCAATGAGGAGTATGTTTTTTTGTTGTAGTTCTTCTTTTGTATAGTGTATCAATTCGCTGGGGTGTCCAAGGGGTCCTACAAATGAGAGGAAGTGGTCGCCTTGATTCATGTTTGCAATCTTTCGGCTTGAGGCTCCTACGATTTGTGTTACAATGGTAATGGTGCCTTTGGTTGGGGAGTAATCGCAAATGGTAAGGGGTATTCTTTCGCCGTGTTCGTCTATGCGTACGATAACGAATTGCCCTGGTTGTGCTGTTTTTGCTACACGAGGGGCTTTTACGTCCATTAGGATGATGTCTTTTGCTAGATTTTGTTTTTTTACAATTTCAAACATATAGATTGTTTTTTTTGGGGCGTTGGGTGTTTTGGGTTTGGGGATTTTTAGGGGTTTATTTTTTCTATTCGTTTTGCGTGTCGTCCGCCTTCAAATTGTGTGGATAGAAATATTTTTATCATTTCAAGGGCTGTTTCGTAGTTGCAGAATCTTGCGGGAATTGTGCATACATTGGCATCGTTGTGTTGTCGGGCGAGTTTTGCAATTTCTGTATTCCAGCATAGTGCTGCTCGAATGTTGGGGTGTTTGTTGAGGGTGATTGCCATTCCGTTTGCTGTTCCGCAGAGTGCAATTCCGTAGTCTAGTTCTTTATGGGTGATTTTATGGGCAAGTAGGTGTGCATAGTCTGGATAGTCAACGGATTCAATGGTGTTGGTGCCATAGTCGATGAGTTGATGTTCTGTTTTTTTGAGTGCTTGACAGAGTTTTTGTTTCATTTCATAGCCTGCGTGGTCTGCGATAATTCCTATTTTCATGGGTATATGGTTTGCTTGGTTTGTTTTTATTTTAATGTTTTCATTTTCCATTTTTGCTTGGTAAAAAATTCGAGTACGGTGGGCAATGCGTATTCTAGGTTTTTGAAGGATTTAAGGGAGTCGTGAAATACTATAATGGAGCCGGGTCGGGAGTGATTGATAACGGTGTTTGCGCAAGCGGTTCTGGAGGTGTATTTGCTGTAGTCCATGCTTAGGACGTCCCACATAATGATTTTATAGCGTTCTTTGATGACTTTAATTTGATTGGGTCCTATGCGTCCGTAGGGGGGGCGAAATAATGGACTGTGAATAAAGTTGTCTGCTAGGTCTATGTCTTCTACGTATGCTCCTGTTTGCATACCCCATCCTTTTTGATGACTGTATGTGTGGTTGCCTACGGCATGACCGTTGTCTTTAATGTGTTGGAATATTTCTGGGTATTGTTCTGCGTTTTTTCCTAGGCAAAAGAAGGTTGCTTTTGCATTGTATTGTTTAAGGGTTTCTATTACCCATGGGGTTACTTTGGGATTGGGTCCGTCATCGAAGGTCAAAAAAACGCCCTCTTGCTCATTTGGAAGGCTCCAAATAAGGGAGGGCATTAATTTTTTAATGAACGAGGGTATTTGAATTAGCATTCTATAAGTGTTTATAGAAACATTGCTAGTATATCGCTTAACTTCTTTTCTTGTTCGGCTTGTTGGTTGCGTTTTGCGCTTTGTAGAAGTGTGTTTATTGTTTGTACTGCAAAGTTTAATTCTTGTTCGGTTTGTTTTCGGAGTTTACTATCGCTTCTGTAATATACGATGTGTTGTTGTGCGTCTTTTGAGATTGTGTCGGAAATCATATTTGCTTTTTCGGCTTCTCCAACAAAGTACAGTGCATCTACTAATGAGGTTGCGGAGTAGTAGTAGGATAGTGTTGGCAATGAAAATGTTTCTAGGTATTTATCTAAGAGTTCTTTTGCGGGTTCTTTTTTTCCTTCGTTGATAAGTGCAAAGATTGTTCGTGTAAATACGTTTCGACAGGTTGCTATCATTCGCATACTGTTTTCTTCATAGTAGATTTTATCGTCATTAAGATTTCTAAAGATATATACGTTCATGAGTTTGTGATATACACTGTCTGCGTTTGTCCATGAACCGTATCCATCGTTCGATTGACGAAGTTGTGGTACTAGTAAATTGGTAAATCCTTCGTTCTTAAAGTGTTTGTCTATTCCTAAATTGTAACTACTGGGGACTGTAATTCCCCATTGAATTGGGCGTTGCCAATTGAAGTTTGCAAGTAGGTCAAAAATCGACAGGGTGTTGCGATATACATAGTTTCCTTGAATTGGAATGTCTATGTGTGGTAAAAGATTTTTTTCTTCTCCACTTATAATGTGTGCATTTTTTGCGTTTTCAACATTGGTTTCTAGGCGTAATGTTTTTGCTGGAAAGTAAGGGACTGGTTCACTTCGATATTGTGAGCGCATTTTTGTGCTTGCTTCATCGCTCACAACAAAGTCCATTGCTTTTTTAATGTCTAATGGTCCTCCTACTCGGTCTTGTACAAATACAATGGCTCTTCGGCTTCCTGCAATTTTGTCTACTGAAAGTGACATGGGAAGGGGTGCTGATTGATAGTAGGCTTGTTGCATTTGTTCAATATACCAGTCTGCGCTTGAGTAGGATAGGTTCATAATTCGAACATCTGTGCGAATGTTTTCTACTTCTTGTGCATACCATAAGGGGAATGTGTCGTTATCTCCATAGGTGAAAAGTATGCTGTTGGGTTTGCATGATTGTAGATAGTTATAGGCAAAGTCTCTTGCTAGATAGCGTTTTGAACGATTATGGTCGTCCCAGTTTTCTGCGGCCATCAAAACGGGTACGGCAAAGAATGATAGGAGGGTTGCTAGTGAGGCGGCCAAAATTTTATTGCTGTGTATTCTGCGAATTGCTTCTGCAAGGCCTGCAACGCCAATGCCTATCCAAATACAAAAGGCATAGAATGAGCCTGCATAAGCGTAGTCTCGTTCACGGGGTTGTATGGGACTTTGATTGAGGTACATCACAATGGCAATGCCTGTAAAAAAGAATAATAGCATCACGACTGTAAAGTCTTTTTTGTTTCGTCCATATTGAAACATTAATCCTGCAAGTCCTAATAAGAATGGAAGTAGGTAGTATTTATTACGGGCTTTATTATTCTTCATCGTATCGGGAAGTTGGCTTTGGTTTCCAATACGCATATTGTCTATAAATGGTATGCCACAAATCCAGTTTCCATTGGTAATTTCGCCATGTCCTTGAAGGTCGTTTTGTCGTCCTGCAAAGTTCCACATAAAGTAGCGAAAGTACATATACCCTAATTGATAGGTAAAAAAGAAACTTAAATTGTTGGCAAAGGTTGGAACGTTTATTACTTCCATTTCTCCTTTTTCATTTTTAATGCGTATGGGTTTTCCCTTGAATCCTCCGTTCCATGTTTTGTAAAAGTTCGCATGGTCTCCTTGATTACTAAACATACGAGGGAATAGTGTTGTAAAGCGTTTGTCGTAAACATATTTTGATTTTTTATCGACTACTTCGTAACGTCCATTCAAGGCTGCATATACATTGGCTCCTTCTTCTCCTGAGGGTGATGGTGCATTAAAATATTGTCCTTTTATCAAAGGACGGTCTCCATATTGGTCTCGATTAAGGTAACTCATCAAGTTAAATACGTTGTCTGGATTATTTTGATCCATCGATGGATTGGCTGCTGAACGTACCAAAACCATTGCATAGGATGCGTATCCTAAAAGAATAACGGTCGTACAAAGTAATATGGTGTTGAGTAATGCTTTTCCTTTTTGATGTGTGCGATAAATTCCGTATCCAAGTGCTGCAAATAATGCAAATGCAAAAAATAGTAGTCCTGTATTATAAGGTAGTCCAAATCCATTGACAAACATCAATTCAACCCATGAGCCAATGATAAATGTCCAAGGTATAATTCCGTATAGGGTAACTCCTAAAATAAGTACGGCTGCTCCTGATGCATAAATAATTCCTTTGGTTGTAGGGGTATATTTTTTGAAGTAATAAACCATTACCATCGCAGGTATTGCTAACAGGTTCAATAAGTGAACACCGATACTTAAACCCATTAAATAGGCAATTACAATCAACCAACGATTTGAAAATGTTTCTTCTGCTTCATTCTCCCATTTAAGAATAGCCCAGAATACAACGGCTGTGAAAAGTGATGACATCGCATATACTTCTCCTTCAACGGCTGAAAACCAAAAAGTGTCTGAAAAGGTATAGGCCAATGCTCCTACGGTTGCGGAACCTAGAATCATTATTTTTTCAAAAATTCCATAGTCCATTTTATCCTTTGCAGGATAAAGTTTTGCCATAAGATGCGTAATGGTCCAAAATAAAAATAAGATGGTAAAACTACTACACAAGGCGGACATAATATTAACCATTACCGCAGGATTGGCAGGATTAATCATTGCAAAAAGACGTGCAATCATCAAAAACAAGGGTGCTCCAGGAGGATGCCCAACAAGAAGTTTATTTCCACAGGCAATAAATTCACCACAGTCCCAAAAACTTGCAGTTGGCTCAATGGTGAGCAAATACACTACAGAGGCTACTGCAAAAATTGCCCAGCCCAAAACGAGATTTAATTTTTTGTAGTTCAGCATTTCGTATGATTGTCTTGTTTTTTTATAATAAGAGCGTGCGAAGTTACAAAAATTTTTGTTTTATACTGCACATTAACGATGAGCTATTCCTCATCGTTATTCCCCCTAAAGTCCTCCGTAAGTTGCATTGCACAAACTATCATTTTTATTTACCTTTGCTCGCAATTTAAAGTTCTGTCCTTTATATTATATATCTCATACTAATTTGTTTATGGCAAATAAACTCCCTCGTACTGAGGCGCGTGAACAAGACCCCCTTATTCGTGCTACTAATTTTGATGAAGTTTGTTATGGGTTCACTCCCAATGAAGCTCAACTCGAAGCTTCTCGTTGCATACAATGCAAAAAACCTCGTTGCGTAGAACAGTGTCCTGTTAATGTGAAAATTCCACAGTTTATAGATGCTCTTCATAAAGACAATTTTAGACTTGCCGCAGATATCATTGCACAAGATAGCAGCCTTCCATCGGTTTGTGGACGTGTTTGTCCACAAGAAACTCAGTGCGAAGGAGCTTGTATATTAGCCATTAAAGGCCAAGCGGTAAATATAGGAAAACTAGAACGATTTGTTGGAGATTGGGCTATGGATAATCCTAAAACTGAAAACATATCTATCGTAAAAAATACTGGAAAGGTTGCAATTGTGGGTAGTGGTCCTGCAGGTTTAGCTTGTGCAACAGATTTGGCAAAATTGGGGTATGAGGTTAAAATCTTTGAAGCCCTTCATAAAGCCGGTGGTGTATTAGAATATGGTATTCCAGAGTTTAGACTTCCAAAAGAACGCATCGTTAAACGTGAAATTGAAAATGTAAAAAAACTTGGCGTGGAAATTGAAACCGATGTAGTCATTGGTCGAACAATTACAATCGATAATTTATTTGATGAAGAGGGTTTTGATGCTGTCTTTATAGGTTCAGGAGCAGGACTTCCAAAGTTTATGGGTATTGCTGGCGAAAATCTTAATGGCGTTGTCTCTGCCAATGAATTCTTAACGCGTGCTAATCTTATGAAAGCGTATGATAGTAATTATGATACGCCTATTTATGTGGGTAAAAAAGTTGCGGTTGTTGGCGGTGGAAATGTAGCAATGGATGCTGCTCGTACTGCTAAACGTTTGGGCGCAGATACACATATTATTTATCGACGTAGTGAAAAAGAACTTCCTGCTCGTTTAGAAGAAGTACATCACGCCAAACAAGAAGGTGTTCATTTTCAAACGCTCACAAATCCTACAAAAATATTGGGAACGCCTGAAGGATGGGTTAAGGGACTAGAGTGTATTCGTATGGAACTAGGCGAAGCCGATGCTAGTGGAAGACGTAGTCCTATCGAAATTCCTAATTCTTTGTTTGAGATAAATGCCGATGTCATTATTATGTCCTTAGGCACATCGCCCAATCCCCTTATCTCAAGCACAACGAATGGACTTAATATTAATAAATGGGGTTGCATTGTTGCCAATGAAGAAGGGGCAACTTCACGAAAAGGTATCTTTGCTGGAGGCGATGCCGTAACAGGTGCAGCAACCGTTATTTTAGCAATGGGTACGGGAAGAACTGCTGCAAAAGCAATTGATAAATATATCAAAGCCGAAAAGCAAAAATCATAATCTCTAAGTTCATCTGTTTTATACATAATGATAAAACTTCGTTTTTCTAATGGTGATACAATGCCTCTTTTGGGCTTAGGTACATGGCGAGCCTCTCGCGATGAAACCTATAATATCGTATTCAAAGCCATTGAATATGGTTATCGCCACATTGATTGTGCTCCTATTTATGAAAATGAAGATATTATCGGAGAAGCAATCACCGATGCCATTACTCAAGGAATAATTAAACGCTCGGATTTATTTATTACCTCTAAACTTTGGAATGATGCGCATCTCCCAAAAGATGTTGAGCCTGCTCTACAAAAAAGTTTGCGAGATTTACAGGTAGATTATCTTGATTTGTATCTTATACATTGGCCTGTTGCTCTCAAAAAAGGCGTAAAACTTCCACAATCCGTAAATGATTTTTTGCCCATTGAGCACGCCCCTCTGTTGGATACTTGGAAGGCAATGGAAATTATAAAGGATAAAGGTTTATGTAAACACATTGGGGTCTCTAATTTCAATGAACAACATTTACAAACTCTACTTTCGGCAGTCAAACATAAACCCGAAATGAATCAAGTTGAACTTCATCCATATTTGCAACAAAAAAAACTGTTACAGTTTTGCCAAAAAAATAATATTCATCTAACAGCCTATGCTCCCCTTGGAGCAGGTAAATTAAATGACACAAAATTCGTAGATATTCTGCAAAATCCTATCATTTTACAGCAAGCTTTACAACATCAATGTACTCCAGCTAATATATTGATTAGTTGGGCTTTGATGCGTAAAACTGTAGCTATTCCAAAATCATCAAACTTTAAAAGACTTAAAGAAAATTTTGAGGCACAAAAAATATGTTTATCTGCTAAAAATATGGAAGAAATAGATGTATTAGATGTCAACCTTAGAGTAACAAGCGGAGAGGTTTGGACAATAAATGGTTCTCCTTATACTTCCGAGTATCTTTGGGGATAAATGAAAATAAATAAATAAAAATAAACTATGAATCTATTTGATGTTTATCCCTTATGGGATATTGAACCTGTAAAAGGGAAAGCTTGTTATTTATGGGATAAAGAAGGAACTCGTTATCTTGACTTTTATGGTGGACACGCCGTTATTTCTATCGGACATTCACACCCCCATTATCTAAAACGTATCAATGAGCAATTACAACAACTTGGATTTTACTCCAATGCCGTACAAAATTCTCTGCAAAAACAATTAGCCAAAAAACTAGGAGAACTTTCTGGATATCCCAATTATGCACTTTTTTTATGCAATTCTGGTGCCGAAGCAAATGAAAATGCGATTAAACTTGCGTCCTTCCATACAGGAAAAAAAAGAGTTTTAGCATTCTCCAAAGCATTTCACGGACGTACCTCAGGCGCAGTAGCTACTACAGATAATCCTAACATTATTGCTCCATTCAACGAAAGTCCTAACGTATGCTTTACTCCATTTAATCAAATCGAAGGTATAGAAGAGCATCTGAAAACAAGAGAGTTTTGTGCAGTTATTATAGAAGGAATACAAGGAGTAGCAGGTATTTTTGAGGCAAACAACAATTTCTTACAAGAACTTCGAAACCTTTGCACAAAGTATGAAGTACTACTTATTCTCGATGAAATACAAAGCGGATATGGTCGTACAGGATATTTCTTTGCCCATCAACATGCTAATATTCAAGCGGACATCATTACTACCGCTAAAGGTATGGGTAATGGATTTCCAATAGGTGGTGTAATTATTTCTCCTCAAATTAAGCCTAAACACGGAATGCTAGGCACTACTTTCGGAGGAAATCATCTAGCTTGTGCAGCAGCATTAGCAGTACTTGAAGTATTTGAACAAGAAAATTTGATGAATAATGCAAGTCAGATGGGAGAATATCTTATACAACAACTCAAAAACATTAAAGGCGTAAAAGAATTACGAGGTCGTGGTTTAATTATAGGAGTTGAAATGGAAAATAAAGTAAATGAATTACGTAATAAACTCTTATTCTCCGATAAAATATTCACAGGAGCAGCAGGCACAAATACGATTCGCCTTCTTCCACCATTATGTATTAATAAGCAAGAAATTGATACCTTAATCAATGCAATGACTCTATAAAATCTTAAAATTCATTAGATTTCGTCAAATAATAAAGCCTTTATTAGCTTCTTGCTTTAGGTTTTTTAAAGTACCTTTGCGCACTATTTATTAAAAAACCTAACAATGAGTATTCGCAACATCGCCATTATTGCACACGTTGACCACGGAAAAACTACACTTGTAGATAAAATTATTTTACATAGCAAATCACAACGCGACACTGAGAAATCAGGTGATTTGATTATGGATAATAACGACCTCGAGCGTGAACGAGGAATTACTATACTTGCCAAAAATGTTTCTGTAGAATATAAAGGTGTCAAAATTAATGTTATTGACACTCCAGGACACGCTGATTTTGGTGGCGAAGTAGAACGAGTTTTAAATATGGCAGATGGAGTACTCCTAATCGTTGATGCATTTGAAGGCGCAATGCCACAAACTCGATTTGTCCTACAAAAAGCTTTATCCTTGGGGAAAAAACCTATTCTTGTTATCAACAAAGTAGATAAAGACAATTGCCGTCCAGACCATGTACAAGAAGAGGTTTTTGACCTTATGTTTACGCTCAATGCAACTGAAGAACAACTGGACTTTAAAACCATCTATGGAAGTGCAAAAAATGGATGGATGAGTACTGATTGGAAAACTCCAACAACAGATATTACAGCTCTTTTAGATTGTATTTTAGAAGAAATTCCTGAAGCTCCAAAAATCGAAGGAACTCCACAAATGTTGGTAACTTCACTCGAATATTCCAACTATGTCGGTCGTATTGCCGTAGGTCGAGTTGTTCGCGGTACACTTACCGCAGGTACAGCAATAACTTTAGTTAAACGAGATGGCACTCCACAAAAAAGTCGCATTAAAGAACTAATGATTTTTGATGGATTAGAAAAGATAAAAGTAAATGAAGTACACTGTGGTGATATTTGCGCCGTAGTTGGAGTTGAAGGATTTGAGATTGGTGATACTATTGCCGATGCTGAAAATCCTGAAGCATTACCCAGCATTGCTGTTGATGAACCAACCATGAGTATGCTCTTTACAATTAACGACTCTCCATTTTTTGGAAAAGAAGGAAAGTATGTTACCTCACGTCATATCAAAGATCGTTTGGACAAAGAACTAGAAAAAAATCTTGCACTTCGTGTAGAACAAGGGGAGACAGCCGATTCTTTTCTTGTTTACGGACGAGGTATTTTACATCTCAGCGTACTCATCGAAACCATGCGCCGTGAAGGTTATGAATTACAGGTCGGTCAACCCAAAGTTCTCTTCAAAGAGATTAATGGACAACGTTGTGAACCTGTTGAAGTGCTAACTGTTGACGTGCCAGAAGAATTATCAAGTAAGGTTATTGATATGGTTTCTCGCCGAAAAGGAATACTTCTCAATATTGATAACAAAGGTGATCGCAGTCGCTTAGAATTTGAAATTCCTGCACGAGGTCTCATTGGTTTCCGCAGCAATATGCTTACAGCAACACAAGGAGAGGCAATCATGGCACATCGCTTTAAGGCTTATGAACCTTACAAAGGCAATATCGAAATGCGTACCAATGGTTCACTTATTTCCTCTGAGGCCGGCACAGCATTTGCTTATGCCATTGATAAACTCCAAGATAAAGGTCGCTTCTTTATCAATCCACAAGAAGACGTTTATGGAGGTCAAGTAGTAGGCGAACATACTCGTGCCGAAGACTTAACCATTAACGTTTGCAAGGCTAAAAAACTAACCAATGTACGTGCTTCTGGAAGCGATGAAAAGGCGAGTATCACCCCTGCAACAATCTTCTCTCTTGAAGAAACCCTTGAGTATATTCAAGAAGATGAGTACGCTGAAATCACTCCTCAAAATGTTCGTATGCGTAAAATCTACCTAGATGAAAACGAGCGCAAACGTCTGTCTAAAAATAAATAAAACCTATCAATCTTAATTAAGAATTTTTCTCTGCTTAGGATATATTAAGTCTCCTTTAAAGACTCTTTAGTTTTTTCGCTTTTAATAGGTGCAAGTAAAAGATAGAAAACCCAAGCAAACCAAGAGATAAAAATAACCCCTAATATCCAAGCCAATTTTTCTTCCTTTGTCGTTTTTGAAGAACTCGCAATAATTAAAATGGGCAAAATCCAAAAGAATGCAATTCCAACGAGCGTTAACACAAAAATCACAGAAATGCTCATTTAGTTCATTCGTTTTTTCTTATAACACTCTTACATTTACACTCAACGTAGAACTACTATTAGATCCTGCTTTTACTATTTTTGCTAGACCAATTTTTCCTGAAGCAGTTTTAAAGGCAACTACATCTCCACTATTCAAGTGATTTACTTTTGTAGAATTAGCATCATTCACAGCAGCAGTAATATCTTCTGACTTTGCAGTTTCAATATCATTAATATTATCAACTTTAACAAAATAGGTTGTATTACGAGTTGCCCAAGTTTGCACGCCATAACTTTGATTGTTGAATACACGAGTAACAACATCATCAGAAGGAGCAGCAATCGTAATTCCATTACGAACTCCATAAAAAAACATAAAATCAACTTCAGATTGCTCTACCTTTGCTTGTTCTAAAAGTAAAACAGAACCTTTATTAACCGAGAAAGAACTACCAACACTATTCAATTTATTGAATCCAAGTAAAGCACGGTGAAATGCTGCTGCAGATGAAGACCCTTCTACTGTAATAGCAAACTCTGCAGTCGTTGTGCGTTTCTTTTTATCAGTTGCTTCAACAACTAAAACAAAATCAGAGGAAATATCTCGCAAAGTAACAACACTTTCATATTTTTTTGCACTAGCAAATTTAGTAACAGGAGAACCAAAGGGAACAGGTTCTTCACCAACTTTCTTTCTAAAGTATTTTACTTCTTTTAATTTTCCATCTGCTTTAACAAGGACATTTATATCCTTAGCGTCTCCTGGAACAACAGAGGCCTCTGTTATTTTATCTCCAAAAGTAATCAAGGGAGGAGCAGTGTTTTTAGTACAACTAACAAAACCCGAACATGCAATGTAAAGGCTAACAACAAGGCAAAAAAACTTTTTCATTTCGTAGTATAATAAATTAAACAAAAATTATGAGTCAAAAAATAAATATTTCGACAGGGCAAAGATAGTAGCCATAAAATAAAATAACAATAGGTTATTCTTGTTAGTTATAAACAATTAAAATTTTTAATTGAATATAATACTAAAAAAATCAATAATAATCTGTTTATCAAACAAATAAAAACATTAAACTATTTTATAAATAAAAACATTAAACTATTTTTGAGTTTATTTATTGACAAAATAAAAATATATTTGTACAGATTTTAATTCTATAAATATTCATTTTAACGTACAATCCGGTGAAAAAATCATCTTATGCAAATGGGGCAAGTAAGACGCCATTACTCGGAAAAACAATTAGTGAGGCTTTACGAAATACTGTAGAGAGATATGAAGATACAGAGGCCTTAGTAGTCGTTGAACAAAATTATCGCGCAACTTATAAGGAGTTGTGGGCGCAAATAGAGAAGGTTGCCAAAGCCCTTTTAGCGGTCGGCATAAAAAAAGGCGACCGTGTAGGTATTTGGTCTGCC
>JBOFDL010000012.1:0-2529 GCA_051646985.1 Bacteroidales bacterium
TGCAACGGCAGCCTTGTGCTGCTCCACGCCTGTGAGCATTGAGGGGGCGGAGTGTGTGAACAAGTCGTATCCTGACTTTTGGAGGGATTTGGAGCAGCTCACGCAATGAAACTCCTAAGCCCATTGGAGTAGAGCAACCACAAAAAATATATCTATCTTTGCGCCACATCTCAACAATATTAGGCGCAATTGTTTGTTGTAGTTAGCAGTTACTTTTGCAGATGCTTTTTGAAAAAAATAATGCCGTAGTTGAGATATTGAAAGTTTGGTATTTATTAGGGAAAGAAAAATACTTAGAGTCAAAAAAAACAGCATGAATATAGTCTCATTTTTTGCAGGAGCAGGAGGACTTGACCTTGGTTTTTTTAAGGCAGGTTTTAATGTTATTTGGGCAAATGAATACGATAAAGATATTTGGGCAACCTATCAAAAGAATCATCTACATACATTTTTAGATAAAAGAAGCATTGTTGATATTTCCGCAAACGAGCTTCCTGAATGTGATGGGATTATTGGTGGACCGCCTTGTCAAAGTTGGAGCGAAGCAGGAACTTTAAAAGGAATAGAGGATAAAAGAGGGCAATTGTTTTTTGATTTTATTCGGATTTTAGCAGCAAAGCAACCCAAATTCTTTTTAGCCGAGAACGTGAGTGGAATGTTGCTTGGAAGGCATTCGCAAGCATTAGAAAATATTAAAGAACTATTTAGACAAGCGGGGATTGGATACGAACTATCATTTGAAATGGTAAATGCGTCGGATTATAATGTTCCGCAAGATAGAAAGCGTGTTATTTTTGTTGGAATTCGTAAAGACTTAGGATTTACCTATCAGTTTCAAAAACCAAACTTTCCAAAGTTAACATTACAAGACGCAATTTTTGATTTAAAGGATAATGTCTTGCCAGCAAAACATAACAACCAAACCAATGGTCAAAGTTGTATAATCCCAAATCATGAATATATGATTGGCGGATTTTCAAGTATTTTTATGTCAAGAAACAGAGTTCGCACTTGGGGTGAACAATCCTTTACGATTCAAGCAGGAGGGAGACACGCTCCACTTCATCCACAAGCCCCAAAAATGCAATTTGTTGAACAAAACATTCGTGTTTTTGTTTCAGGAGCAGAGCATTTGTACAGAAGATTAAGCGTAAGAGAGTGTGCAAGAATTCAAACATTTCCAGACAATTTTATTTTCCATTATGACAATCTTGCCGCAGGATATAAAATGATTGGAAACGCAGTACCCGTCAATTTAGCATTCTTTCTTGCCAATAGCATTAAACAACAAATAGTTGAAAGTGAATATTCCCAAAAAGTGCAGAAAAGAACAATCCCCAAAGAACTCATTGCAGTATGAACAACATCTTAGATGCCATTGTAAACATTATCGAGACACCTGGTGCCTCGTTACAAAACTACTATCCAACAAGTAGAAATAGAATGAATAATATGGGAGAAGCATTAGAGACGTATATCAAAGATGCATTCTCTAATTCCATTCATATTCAAGATGAGGAAGAAAAAAACATAAGATATAGTGAAACTTTTTCGTGGTTAGGGAATCAAAATCACCCACCTGATATAATGATACGTCAAGGAGATGCAATTGAGGTAAAGAAAATTCAGAGTCTCAATTCAGACTTAGCACTAAATAGTTCATATCCAAAATCTAAACTGCAAGCAAGTAGTCGTATGATTACAGAGACTTGTCGTAATTGTGAACAATGGACAGAAAAGGATTTAATCTATTGTATTGGACATACCACAGATGAAACCCTAAAATCCCTGTGGTTAGTTTACGGAAGCATTTATGCCGCCAATCATCAAAACTATGAAATTATAAAAGATACAATTACACTTGGAATAAATGAAATACCCAATATTGAACTTGCTGAAACCAATGAATTAGGGAGAGTAAATAGAGTTGACCCATTGGGAATAACAAGTTTACGAATACGAGGAATGTGGCAAATTCAAAACCCAAGCAGAGTATTTCGATATTTGCATACTCCAAGAGCCAGTAATTTTGAACTGGTAGCAATAATTCCAACAGCAAAATATAACAGTTTTTCAGTTCAAAGCAGAGAGCGCATTGAGCATGCTAATTTGGAGATTTCTGAGGTTCGAATAAAAGACCCAAATAATCCCGCAAATCTTATTGCTGGGAAGAAACTCGTGTTTAGTACTTAACAAAGAAAGGTATAGTGGCGAATAAGATTCTTCCTATGCCAAATTCTTGAGTAGTCATCGTGCGCATAGTATAGAGTAAGTGAGTTTAACACGCAAGGCGATGGCAGTATAGCATCGCCTTGTGCGTTAATGTCTTGTTGCTTGCAACAGTGATGCCTTGTTGCCTGCTACAATGGTATCTTGTTGCTCGCTACAATGGTGCCTTGTTGCTTGCTACAAGACACCTTTATTGCCTGTGGTAGAGTTAGGCTACTGTAAGTGTATTGTGAAACGTACTTGTACGAGAGGTTTTAAGGGGCTTTCCGTTGGTATGCTGGGTGATTACTTGGAGCCTGT
>JBOFDL010000013.1:0-3379 GCA_051646985.1 Bacteroidales bacterium
CCTTTAGGCAAGAAAAAACAGCTAAACATGCTGATGCTTTACTGAAACGAGCAAGCAATTTGGGCGACTATAAACTCATTGAACTACGTGATGAGAGTATGCCTGCTCATTTACTCAAAGACCTCGCATTTCAAATCCGAGCGAATGCTCCACAAACCATTGTTTTGGCTGCCATTATCACAGTTGATAGCAAGCCTCTAATATCTGTATTACTCCCTGATGATTTAGTAAAAAAGGGACTTAACGCATCGCAAATGGTACGTGAAGCGGCTGTTGAAATAGGGGGAAGTGGTGGTGGACAAGCGTTTTTTGCTACAGCAGGCGGAAAAAATACGGAGGGGCTACATGCTGCCTTTGAAAAATTGCTTGATTTGATTAAAAGGAAAGTGTAATTGCAATTCTAATTCTGTTGCTAGAAAAAAAGAGTTTATCGCAATTTTATTTCGCTAATTTCTCCTGATTTATATATCCATACATTATTTTCTGTTATGGTACAAGCAGTAATGCTGTCACCTAAAACAACAGGAGGAGTTGTTTGATTGAGAAGGTTTTGTGAGTAGAGTTTTTTATTCGCAAGATAATATAGTTGGTTATTATGTACTTCAAACCACTGAGGAATAACGATAGCGTATATATGCAGAAGTGTTCCAAATTTATCAAATACGACGACTGAGTTATTGGCAAAGTTTACATAAAGTTTACCACTGCGCTCAATGGCATAGTTGGGTAGATACTCTCCATTATTTGTATATGTAGAAAGTGATGCATATTTTCGAGTTGTAGTTCTCGCCAAGTCGTACTGGAGGAGTTCTTGCTTATAGGCATCAATAATCCATACGGACTGTTCTGCAGATTTACAGGCAACAAGGGGTTGTTGTATGTTAATATCTGGCAAGAAGATTGGTTTTCCTAAAATGGAGAGTTGATTATCAAGTAAACTCATTCGCACAAATTGCTTATTGAAGATTAAGATTTTGAAGGGGTCTAAAACATCAATGTTGTATATCTTTCCAAGGGTTGATGTGTAGCGAGAGAGAGCTTGTAATTGTGCATTGTATTTGGTAATGCTATTGTGGTTTCTAATTACGTATAAATTATTTTGCTTATCACAAGCTAATGCGGTAACGTTCTCTAGTTTTAGGGTTTGCGAGAATGCACTAACCCAATAGAAAAAAATGTACAGGAGTGCGCTATATCTTAGAAATTTATTTGTCATCTTTCCCAATTTCCAATAGTTGCTCTACATATTCACGAGTATTGTAAAGGCGAGGGACTTTGTTTTGTCCGCCAAGCTTTCCACGTTGCGTCATCCACTTGTAAAATGTTCCGTTTGAAAGAGCATGTAACACAGGCATATTGAGTGTAGTGTTGTTTGTCCGTTTAGCTTCGTAATCAGAGTTCGCCGCACATAATGCTTGGTCTAACAAGTTTGTAAAGGTGCAGAGATTGCTAGGGGGAATTTCAAACTCGATTAACCATTCATGTCCCCCTTTTTCATCGCCTTGCATAAAAACTGGGGCAACGGTATATTCTTTAATACTGGCATTGGTCGCTTTACAGGCTGTTTGTAGTGCGTTTTCAGCATTGTCTACTACTAGTTCTTCCCCGAATACATTGATGTAATGCTTTGTGCGTCCCACAATTTTTATTTTGTGCGGGAATAGTGATGTGAATTCTATAGTATCACCAATAAGGTATCGCCATAGTCCACCATTAGTGGTTATTATGAGAGCATAGGTAATGCCTTTTTGTACCTCGGCGATGGTTAAGAAATGAGGATTTTCTGAGTCAAACTCAGTCATTGGGATAAATTCAAAGAATATGTTGTAGTCTAACATCAGCAACATTCCGCTATCGTTTAAGTCATCTTGTAGAGCAAAGAAGCCTTCAGATGCATTGTAGGTTTCCATATACCGCATATTTTGCGATGGTATAAGCGAATGGAATTGCTCTCGATAGGGAGTGAATTTTACGCCGCCGTGTATAAAAAGTTCGAGATTAGGCCAAATTTCAAGTAAATTTTCTTTATTGGTTACTTTAAGTAGATAACGCATTAACACTAAATTCCACGAAGGTACGCCTGCAAATTGCACTACGTTTTCAAGGACAGTTTCTTCAGCAATGCGCTTTACTTTCTTTTCAAAGTCTGAAATTAATGCAACCTCCTTGCTGGGTGTACGTATTAACTCAATTAACATCGGAGAGTTATCAATAAGAATAGCGGATAAATCTCCACAAAAAGTATTGGCACTTACGCTTGCTAATTGATGACTTCCTCCAAGAGTTAGGGCTTTTCCTGTTAAAATATTGCTGTCAGGAAATCGATTAAGGTAAAAGGTCAAGGCATCTTTTCCTCCTCGAAAATGACAGGAATCAAGGGAGCATTGGGGGATGGGGATAAATTTACTTTTTTCGGCAGTAGTCCCTGATGACTTAGCAAACCATTTGACTTCTTCACCACATAGAATTCCTTTTTCTCCATTCATCATGCGCTCGATTGAGGGCAATAAGTCGTTATAGTGATTTAGGGGAATTCGCTGTTGAAAAGTTTCTATGCTTTTTATTGAGGAAAAATCATATTGTTTGCCGAACTCGGTGTTTTTTGATGCTTCAAGGTTTGTAAATAATTGCTGCTCTTGTACGGCTAATGGATTCTTTCGAAAGGCATCAATTTCCGTCAGACGACTTTTGAACATCAGATTAAATATGGAGTTAAATAATGGCATACAATAATGAACTTATTCTAGTTTTTTCAGTTGTTCTTCAATGGTTGCAATCTTAGTCTGTGCATCGCTTTGTTTCTTGCGTTCTAATGCAACTATGGATTCAGGAGCAGAATTTACAAATTTTTCATTGTTGAGTTTTGCTAACACAGTCGCCAAAAACTTTTGATAATAAACTAAGTCTGTCTCAAGTTTTTTTTGTTCTTCCTCTACATTGATGAGGTTGCCCAATGGAATAAAAAACTCCGTAACTCCGACCAAAAATGATACTCCATTTTCATCTGCACTATTTTCATCATTACTTTTGCTGATATTAGTAAGACGTTCAGCAATACTTAAAAGTTCGCTGCTAAATACTCCATTTACATGTAAACTAAGCGGTTCTTTATTTGCAATTTTTTTTTCTTTGCGAACATTACGAATGCTTGTTACCAATTGTTTTACTTGCTCAAAGTCGGCTAAAGGTTTTTCACTAAACTCCTGCTCCTTAGGTTGTAGTTGCATCATAAGACTATCGCCGTCTTTACGCTCTGCCAAATTTTGCCAAAGTTCCTCTGTAATAAAAGGCATAAATGGGTGCAAAAGTTTCAGCATCTTGTCAAAAATATGCAAGGTCATTGAGTAAGTTTTTTCATCAATGGCGTGCCCCATTTGTG
>JBOFDL010000014.1:0-13436 GCA_051646985.1 Bacteroidales bacterium
TTTGCGAACATTCCGCTTACCTCAACAAAGAGTTGTTTAAACTACACCTTGGCATTTCGCCTCAAGCATAATGAAACCGAACTTGGTCGTCAACCCATTACGGTTATCAGTACCCCTGTTTGGTACACCGGTAAAAAGAAAAGCGACCAATGCTTTTATAATCAAAACGAATTTAATGGAGGCCCCGGCGTTTTGACTTGTCAAGAAGCCCCTTTTGCAGCAGAACCCGCAGCCAAACTTCGTAGAGGAGACACTCTTATATATGATATGCGTCAATCCGCCTATCATATTGCCTTCAAACTTGGCGATGATATTGCCATAACGGATAGCATTCGTGTAAGTGTAGAAGAAGAACTTTACCCTACCGTATGTAGAGGTTGCGGAGTACACGGCTCTGACCGCATTTTTGACCCCACGAAAGATATTAAAAGAGGTTGTCCTCAACAAGGCACAGACTTTCAAGCTTGTTACAAACGTCAAAGCAAAGAGCGTAATTGGGAAGCATGGATTATTGATGCAAGAGATTGTAAATATTATCGCACGGTTCTTATGCCCGATAATCGTTGGTGGTTGGCACAAAATTTAAACTATCAAGGAACGGCAAAAAAACCCTTGGTTTGGCATGAAAATACTACTACTTGGGTGTCTGGAAGTGATAATACAGAGCGTATGCGGACATACTATTGTCCAGGTGGAGTAACTATTCCTTCCAGTGGGGTATTTATAGGAACAACCCCTGAGCAATTCCAAGTACAAATATCTCCCAAAATTGCTTGTGAGACTTATGGTGCATTTTATCCACAGCGAGTAATTGTTACTACGGATGGTTATGCTAACAGTTTGACAGATGCAAGTCGTCCAACAAGTCTTCCAGGGTATCAAAATATGGTAGCAAGTACTACTCGTGGTATTTGTCCTGCAGGTTGGCTTGTTCCCTCAATAGGAGATTTTGGGAGAATGTATAATCTTATAGAGCGTAATTGTGGAAGTGGCTGCCCTATTGATGGGAGTAATGCTTCCACCCCAGGGGTAACAACAGACAATTCTCCTTGTATGCATCAGGGGGTTGCAACAAATCCGCAATTGGTTTATAATTGCTTGATGAGGGATATTATGGCAACATCTCTTGCGCCTACTGTAAAGATAACGGGCACAAAAACAATGCATTCAGGAGGTCCTAAATTTACCTATCCTGATACAACACGTGTGATGAGTTCAAATACGGAGGCAATCTGGTCCTATTTTAGTTCTGAAACCGCAGGAACAGACCGATACGGATTTACCTTGCTTCCTGCAGGCTATGGAAATATTTACTATTATCATTATAGAGGATTGACTTATATGCTTGGAACGGTTAATACTCTGGCTGCAACTACAGGCTTTGGAACTCTGGCAAATAATTTGGTTTTTGATCATGCTGGTTATAACACGGTACCCGCAGGGTTTTTGGGTAGCAGATATATTGGAGCCTCACCTTATTATAATCCTTCTGTCCGTTGCGTAAAACAATAACAGAAGCGAGCCTCTATCGGATAAAAAAGCAAGCAGTGCGTAATGTGCTGCTTGCTTTTTTTGTTGGGGAACTTTAATTTTCAAAACATATATCTTATCTTTGCGCACGTTAAACCATTTATATTATATGAAAAGAGTCAACGTTTTCTCTATTGTATTGGGTATTTTCGCCTATGCAAGTGTGGCATTTGGGCAAACCGCCCCCAAGATGCCTTTTCACACAACGATATTATCCACGAACACTGACCTCGTTAATAAACTCATTTTAGTAGAGTTTGCGAACATTCCGCTTACCTCAACAAAGAGTTGTTTAAACTATACTTTGGCATTTCGCCTTAAGCATAACGAAACCGAACTTGGACGTCAACCCATTACGGTTATCAGTACCCCTGTTTGGTACACCGGTAAAAAGAAAAGCGATCAATGCTTTTATAATCAAAACGAATTTAATGGAGGCCCCGGTGTTTTGACTTGTCAAGTAGCCCCTTTTGATGCAGAACCTGCTGCAAAACTTCGTCGAGGAGATACTCTTATATATGATATGCGTCAATCCGCTTATCATATCGCCTTCAAACTTGGCGATGATATTGCCATAACGGATAGTATTCGTGTGAGTGTAGAAGAAGAACTTTACCCAACCGTATGTAGAGGTTGCGGGGTACACGGCTCCGACCGTATTTTTGACCCCACGAAAGACATTGTGAGAGGTTGCCCTCAACAAGGCACAGATTTTCAAGCCTGTTATCGTCGTCAAAGTCTTGAGCGGAACTGGGAAGCATGGATTATTGATGCAAGAGACTGCAAGTATTATCGCACAGTTCTTATGCCCGACAATCGTTGGTGGTTGGCACAAAATTTAAACTATCAAGGTACGGCAAGAAAACCCCTTGTGTGGCACACTAAATCTACAACTTGGGCTGCAGGAGATATAAACGAGCGTTTCCGTACTTATTATTGCCCAGCTGGACCAGACCTCCCTGCTAGTGGAGAGCTCGTTTCAACAGAACAATCGGAATTTCAAGGTCCTTATTTGGGAAATAAACTTTCGTGTGAACTCTATGGAGCCTTCTATCCTAGTTATGTCGCAATTACTGAGGATGGTTACGCAAAGACTACAGATGATGCTAGTTGCCCGAAAAATATTCCTGGATCTCAAAATATGGCGGCAAGTTCGCATAGAGGAGTATGTCCTGTAGGGTGGCTTTATCCTACTCTTGGTGACTGGGGAAAAATGGCAAATTTAGTGGAACGTAATTGTGGTAGTGGATGCCCAATTGATGGAACTAATGCTACGGGAGTTGGCGTAGATTCGTCAACTTCTCCGTGCTTACATCGTGCATATCATAGATTTACTCCTCATAATTGTCTTTTTAGAGACCTTGCTTCAACAAGTGTTGCCCCAGCCGTGGAAATTACCGGAACTAAAACACATACCTCAGGGGATGGCTCGTTTTCATACCCTGAAATAACGCGATTATTCAGTTCAGATACGGAGGCTATTTGGTCATATTTTGGACAAGAAAATGCCGGGACTGATAGATATGGATTTGCATTGTTGCCTGCAGGATATGGTTCTACATCTAAGTACAATTATCGAGGACTTAACACCATGATAGGGCTTGCGAATATTTCTGCAACTGGAACAAGTGCAACAGGACCTGTTAAAGGTAGTTCTCAAGTATGGGTGTATTATTTTTATAATAGTGTCCTTCCCGGTTTTAGTGGAGGAAGACTTATGGGGGCTTCTACAGGATACAATATTTCGGTTCGTTGTATAAAACAATAACAGAAGTGAGCCTCTATCGGATAACAAAAGCAAGCAGCGCGTAATGTGCTACTTGCTTTTTTTGTTGGGGGCTTTAAAATTTAAAACATATATCTTATCTTTGCGCACGTTAAACCATTTAAATATATGAAAAGAGTCAACGTTCTTTCTATGGCATTGGGAGTTTTCGCTTATGTAAGTATGGTTTCGGCACAAACTGCCCCCAAGATGCCCTTTCACACAACGATATTATCCACAAATACTGACCTCGTTAATAAACTCATTTTAGTAGAGTTTGCGAACATTCCGCTTACCTCAACAAAGAGTTGTTTAAACTACACCTTGGCATTTCGCCTCAAGCATAACGAAACCGAACTTGGTCGTCAACCTATTACGGTTATCAGTACCCCTGTTTGGTACACCGGTAAAAAGAAAAGCGACCAATGCTTTTATAATCAAAACGAATTTAATGGAGGTCCCGGCGTTCTGACTTGTCAAGTCGCCCCTTTTGATGCAGAACCTGCTGCCAAACTTCGTCGAGGAGACACTCTTATATATGATATGAAACAATCCGCCTATCATATAGCTTTCAAACTTGGCGATGATATTGCTGTAACGGATAGCATTCGTGTAAGTGTAGAAGAAGAACTTTATCCTACTGTATGTAGAGGCTGTGGGGTGCATGGCTCCGACCGCATTTTTGACCCCACGAAAGATATTGCAGTGAATTGTCCGAGTAGAGGTACAGACTTTCAAGCCTGTTATCGTCGTCAAAGCAGAGAACGCAACTGGGAAGCATGGATTATTGATGCAAGAGATTGCAAATATTATCGTACGGTTCGTATGCCCGACAATCGTTGGTGGTTGGCACAAAACTTGAACTATCAAGGTACGGCAAGCAAGCCCTTGGTTTGGCAGACGAAAGCAAGCGCTTATTGGGGTACTGATGCAAGTCAACGATTTAATACGTATTATTGTCCTGGAGGGCCTGACCTTCCTGCGAGTGGCGTAATTGTAGGCACAACAGCAACTCCTTTTAGTGCAGAGACATCTCCAAAAATAGCTTGTGAAACCTATGGAGCACTCTATCCAAGTGCAGTGTTTATTACGGAAGATGGATTTGCTACGAGTACAAGTGCTGCAAGTCGTCCAACCAATTTGCCAAGTCTTGGAAATATGAGCCCTAGTATTCATAGAGGGGTGTGTCCAAGAGGTTGGTTAGTTCCCTCAAGAGGCGATTGGGGCAAAATGGCAAATTTAGTAGAGCGTAATTGTGGTAGTGGCTGCCCTATTGATGGGAGTAATGCTTCCACCCCAGGGGTAACGAGTCTAAATTCTCCTTGTATGCATCAATGTCCAGATAATGCTTCTCTTGTTTACACTTGCTTAGTTAGAGACCTTAAAATTAATTCGAATGCACCCTTTGTAAAACTAACAGGACAGCGAATTGAGAGTATGGTCTGGGAACCAGGTTTTAGTTATCCTGATACAACTCGTGTAGCCAGTTCGCACACCGAAGCAATATGGTCCTATTTTGGACAAGAGACTGCCGGCACAGATAGATATGGCTTCTCTTTATTGCCAACAGGTTGGGCAAATTCAACACATTACCTTCACAGAGGTTTAATGGCTAACGTTGGATTTACAAATACTTCGGTTGCAGGGAATACTCCTAGTGGTACGGGTCCTATTTCGCATATGTCAATGGGACTTATGTCTTATAATAATGTTGCTCCTGGTTTTTTAGGAAGTTATAGAGCGGCAGAGGGTCTTCAGTATAATATTTCCGTCCGTTGCGTGAAGCAATAGTTGGGTGAGGGAGATTATAAGAAACAAAAGCAAGTAGCACATTATGGTACTGCTTACTTTTATTTTTTTGGGGGGGGGGAATTAAAATATATACCTTATCTTTGCGCCCGTTAAACCATTTGTGCTTTATATGTATGAGAAGTAAATGTTCTCTCTATGTTACTAGGGTCTGTTAAAAATAGTGATCATGTTTGGGTGTATTCTTTTTATAATGGTCTCCTTCCCGGTTTTAGTGGTGGAAGGCTTATGGGGGCTTCTGCAGGATACAATCTTTCGGTTCGTTGTGTAAAGTCGAGTATAAAAAATATATATTATCTTTTTTTATTATGAATAAGCGTATAGTTATAAGTGTTTTTTTCTATTTAGTGATGCAAGGTTTTGCCTTTGGTCAAGGCTATGGGCAAAATGCAGAATCTTTTCAGAAGCCAGCCTTCTCCGTGCTCTGGAATAATGCAGATTTGACGAATAAAAAACTCCTTGTCGAAATCATGTATGAGAAGAATACTTGCTTTCAAGATGCCGCAGAATTTTGGATGCACAAAAAAGATGAACCCACAGGCGGCCGCCGAGTTAAAATTGACAGTCTATTAAATAACCAGAAGAACTGTACTGTATCTGCTGATAGTTTTACCTTGAGTAATCCCACTGCAGGAGGGTATCGTTTACGCTTCGCCCTAACCGATGCGGATACTATTGCCTCCGATAGTGTTCGCATACGAGTAGTATCAAAATATCAAACCTTCTTCTCGTGTAAAGGCTGCGGAGCTGCTGACTCAGATGTTACTATTGATAGTACGAGCATACACCCCGATTGTCCTTATAATAATATAAACTTTGACCTCTTGGCTTGTAGTAAGCGCACTGGAGGTGCCAACAATTGGGAGGGCTTTATGGTTGACCATAGGGATTGTAAAATATATAGAATGGTAGCAATGCCACATATTAGAAGTTATAATAAAGGTGCTGGGCGTTGGTGGTTGGCGCAGAGCCTGAATTACACAAAAAACTTGATAATGAATCGAGATGCAACGGTTAATGCTGGAATTGGCTCATATTGGTGTATTGGTGCTGCAAGCTTTGATGGAAGAAGTCGACCAGTTGCTGAAGATGAAACTACAATTTCTGGCGGCGAAGTCGCGTGTAATACTTACGGCGCATTTTATCCTTTTGCAACTGTTATTTCTCGTAATGGAATGGCTCCTGTACAAGATCCAAGTACAGGCGTCAATAGTTATAGTTTAGCACAAGGTATTTGTCCTTCTGGTTGGGTTATCCCAGGACGTAAAGATTGGGGCGTAATGTTTAATAAAATCGCTGGATGTACGGATGATAATTTAGCACAAACTCCCGTTGCATCAAGCTCTACAACAAATGCACCTTGTCATCACTTGAGTAATGCAACAGAAGCAGGTGTTACGAGTCAACCTCCAATGATTTCTGTAAATCTGCCTGCTTCTTTGCGGAGTATCTTAAGTAGTAAGCAAACGCTTAAAGCAGATAGTATTTTTATTACAGCAACGAAGCCTTTATGGCCATGGTATGGGGTGGGGACAAAACGACAACATGGTGCGCGTCCCATAGATTATTACGGATTTTCAATATTGCCCGGTGGACTTGTGCATACTGATAAATATTGCTATCAAGCAGAAACAAACTTTTGGACTTCTACGTCCTCTAGTACAACTCATGAACGTGTTGCATTATATTATTCCCACTCTTTCATGACAATAATGGGCATGGGGTCTACTAGTGGTCTCCCATTTCGTTGTGTTCGCTCTTATAGTTTAGACGAATAAGTATGATTTTATTAATATGAAAAACGTATTGATAAAACAGAAGGAAATGATATTATGAAAAAATGGCACAGAAGTGAATTCTGTGCCATTTTTTATTGAGAGATAAGTGAAGATAGAGCGCAAAGTAAGGATTGAAAATGTCTTTACTTGATAGCATTGCAAATACGTTTTACAAAACTTGAGCCTTGATAAATAAATCCAGTGTATATCTGCACTAAACTTGCTCCTGCATTTAACATATTTACGGCATCTTGCTCTGTCATTATACCGCCTGCTGCAATAATGGGCAGTTTCCCTTGTGTTTGCTCGTGTATATATTTTACTGTAGCAAGAGATTTCTGAGTAAGCGCTTGTCCACTTAAACCTCCATTGCCAATGGCTTTAATGCGACTACGGTTCGTTTTTAGGTTAATACGCTCTGTAGTAGTATTTGTCGCAACAATACCATCAATGCCATTACATTGTATGATATTTATCATTTGGGCTATTTGCTTAGGCATAAGATCGGGCGAAATTTTAAGTAGTATAGGCTTATATTTTTTTTGAGCATTGCGGTATTCTGTCAAAGGATGTATGATTTTTTTGAGTTCATGTTCGTCTTGTAATCCACATAAATCTGCAACGTTAGGACAACTTACATTCACTACAAAATAATCTCCATAAGGATATAACTCAGTTAAGCAATAAAGATAATCGCTTGCGGCATCAGCATTCAGAGTAAGCGTATTTTTTCCAATATTTATGCCAATAATACCACGTCCCTTGCGATGTTTTAAACATTGCTTCATCGCATCAACTCCTTTATTATTAAATCCCATGCGATTAATAAGTGCCTTGTCTTTTGGCAACCTAAATAGCCTAGGCTTCAGATTCCCTGCTTGAGCTAAGGGAGTTACCGACCCGACTTCAATAAATCCAAACCCAAAAGAGGGTAATATGTCTGCTAGTTCTGCATTTTTATCAAAGCCGGCAGCCAATCCAATAGGATTTGGAAAAGTGAGCCCAAGTACTTTTATCTCTAAACTTTTATCTCTTACGAAAAAATACTTCTTGAGAAGATTCCGTGCAAAGGGTATGTGTTGTAAGAATTTAAGTACAAATACAATAAGATGATGTGCCGTTTCTGGTTGAATGCAGAATAATAAAAAGCGAATAATTTTGTACATCTTAATTTAGTGAAATTGAAATCAGACCGCAAAGGTAAAGAAAAGTGAGGAGAAACTAAATGAAGTCTATCTCTGCTCTTATCTTACTCATAATGTTAAGAGAGGCTCATTTATATTCACAAAAACTTTTTTATCTTTGCGACCCATGTTTTTAATTAAGTCAAAATAAGTATTTTATCTTCTTATGAATAATTTTTTTATGCCCTTTCGCTGGCTTTTAATGACTATTGTTATAGTTATATCTTCTGTTGCATTTGCTCAAAAACAAAGATATGCTGCTGCTTGTGTAGGATTTTATAATCTAGAAAATTTATTTGACACCATTAAATCTCCTAATACCAATGATACTGAGTTCTTACCCTCAGGAAAGAACCTCTGGAATACACAGCGCTATCAACATAAATTACATAATATGGCTTCTGTTATTCGAAAACTTGGAACAGAGTTTTCTCCGAATGGATTAGCTGTTTTGGGTGTTGCCGAAATAGAAAATCGAGAGGTTTTAGAAGATTTGATAGTCACTCCGCCATTAAAGGATATAGACTATGGAATAGTTCATTATGACTCGCCCGATGGAAGAGGGGTCGATGTGGGAATGTTGTATCAAAAGAATCGCTTTCGAGTATTAGGCTCTCGTTCTGCTCGCTTATTTGTCGAGGGTATGCCAAACTTTCGCACACGAGACCAACTTGTAGTATCTGGATTGCTTGATGGGGATTTAGTTCATATTATTATAGTTCACTGGCCATCTCGTTATGGTGGAGAAAAACGAAGTCGCCCATTACGTATGGCTGCTGCTGAGTTGAGTCGTACAATTATTGACTCATTGTATAAACTTGACGATAAGGCTAAAATTATACTGATGGGAGATATGAATGATGATCCCGATAATCATAGTATGACAAAAGTATTGCAGGCAAAAGCAGCCTCTAAAGAGGTAAAAGTCGGAGGATTATATAATACAATGTATAAATTATTTGATAATGGAGTAGGAACTTTGGCGTGGAATGATGCGTGGAATTTATTTGACCAAATTGTTATTTCGCAGCCACTTATTGCGGATAAGAATATGGATACATATCAGTTTTACAGAGCTCGGATATTTAATGAGGATTTTCTTAAACAAAAAGACGGACGTTTTGCTGGATATCCTTTTCGCACTTTTGCCGGAGGTGCATTTTTAGGCGGTTATAGCGATCACTTTCCTGTTTATATTGTTTTGTTGAAAAAAGTAAAGGAGGGTATTCCCTCCTTATTATAACGAATATCATTATTGCTCTAGCATTTTCAACACCTCATCAAGTTTAGGGCTCAATATGATTTCTATTCGGCGATTGGCTTGTCGAATTTCTTCTGTTTTTCCTTGTTTTATGGGCATATATTCTGCACGTCCTGCTGCAGTAATGCGTGACTGTTCAATATTACTGTCTTTTAACAAAAGACGCACAACTGCTGTGGCGCGCTTACAACTCAAATCCCAGTTGTCAAGTAACTGCCCTTTTCCTAAAAAGGGGACATCGTCAGTATGCCCTTCGATAACCACATTGATGTCTGGATTTATTGCTAATACTTGCCCAATTTGCTTTATTGCTTCTGCTCCACGTTTATCAACGTCAGAACTCCCAGAGGTAAACATTAATTTGTCGTCCATAGAGACATATACTTTGCCATTATGCATCTTAACTGTAAGTCCTTTCCCTTCGAAATTGAGGAGAGCGTCAGATAATTTTTGCTTAAGGGCATTAGAAATAGAGTCTTTTTGTCGTAAGGCTCGCTCCATTGCAATTACTCTTTCGTTACGCTCTGATAATTCGCCTGCTAATTCTTTTATTGCAATTTGTCGTTCTGCTAACACTCGTTCTAATTCGTATAATTCATCTTCCTTTTGTTGCAGTTTGAGTTGTCCTTGTTGTATCATGCTTAAAACTTTGCGCATCTCTTCTTGACTGCCTTTTTGCATTGCCTCATGCGTTTGCATTAAATTATCATACTTTGTTGATAGCGAAAGGATATCTTCCTTTAGGATGTTAATAGTGTCATTTAAATGTTGTATACGGTGTTTTTTTGCACGAATGGTACTGTCTTTTTTTTCTCCAATTTTTCGCGCAGCAGCAATTTCTTGTTCTAGGCGATTATTTTTGTCATCTGCCGCATTTTTCTCGGTTTGTAAATCATTAAATTTTTTTGGAAGTATACAAGAACTTATGCAGAAAAGAGAGAATACAAAAAGTAGGATTAGAAGGTTTTTCATTTTATGAATTTTGCAGAATTGTTAATAAACTAAATAAGATAATTGCTCGCAAAAGTAACAACTTGCCGCACAAATTTGCTACTTTTGCAAAACAATTCTGTTAAATTTTGCAAGTATGCAACAGGCTAAGTATCCGCTACTCAATACAATAGATAATCCTTTCGATTTAAAAAAAATAAAGGAAGGGCAATTATCTCAGCTTTGTACAGAAGTACGGGAGTTTATTATAGACGAAGTATCTGCGAATCCAGGACATTTTGGTGCTAGTCTTGGAACGGTAGAATTGGCCGTAGCTCTACACTATATTTATGATACACCTTATGATAAATTAGTGTGGGATGTAGGACATCAAGCTTATGCTCATAAAATTCTTACAGGGCGTAGGACACAATTTGCAAATAATCGAAAATATGGAGGTCTTTCAGGCTTTCCTCGTATGACAGAAAGTGAATATGATTCTTTTGGAACGGGGCATTCTTCAACGTCTATTTCCGCCGCCTTAGGCTTGGCAATTGCCGCTCAATTAAAGGGAGAGAGTCGTAATACGGTTGCAATTATTGGAGATGGGTCAATGACTGGAGGATTGGCTTTTGAGGGATTGAACAATGCAGGAATGGAGAAAGCAAATCTGTTGGTTGTTCTTAATGATAATAATATAGCTATAGACCCCAATGTTGGGGCACTTAGCAATTATCTCACTCAAATTACTCTGTCAACCGCCTATAATAAGGTAAAAGATGAGGTTTGGTTTATGACTGAAAAACTTTTAGCAGTGAGGAAATTTTTTCAGAAAATAGGAATTGCATTTAAATCCTCAATTTTACACCAAAGTAATTTTTTTGAGTCGTTGGGATTTCGGTATTTTGGAGCAATTGATGGAAATAATATTGAGCAACTTACGCAAACGTTATCTATGCTTAAAAGAATTTCTGGACCTAAATTATTGCATATTGTAACCCAAAAAGGGAAGGGCTATAAACCCGCCGAAGAAAATCAAACATTATGGCATGCTCCAGGTCCCTTTAATCGTACTACTGGAGAACGCAATACTTTTGGTAATAATCTTCAAAAGCAACGCTACCAAGATGTATTTGGAGAGACAATTTTGGAACTTGCACGTTGTAATGAAAATATTGTTGCTATTACACCTGCAATGCCTACAGGTTGTTCTTTGAATATTATGATGAAGGAAATCCCCGAGCGTACCTTTGATGTAGGAATAGCAGAATTACATGCAGTGACTTTTTCTGCAGGATTAGCAGCTGCTGGAAAAATTCCATTTTGCAATATATATTCTAGTTTTATGCAACGTGGATATGATGCAATTATTCACGATGTTGCACTGCAAAATCTACAAGTTGTTTTTTGTCTAGATCGAGGAGGCTTAGTGGGAGAGGATGGGGCTACACATCATGGAGTTTATGATTTAGCGTACTTGCGCTGTATCCCCAATATTATTATTGCTGCGCCGATGAATGAGCTGGAATTGCGTAACATGATGTATACAGCACAACTGCCTCGACAGCAAGCATTTTCAATTCGCTATCCAAGAGGCAATGGATTGGGCATAGAATGGCAGAAAAAATTTGAACAAATCGAAATTGGTAAAGCGCGTTTGATTCATCAAGGACGTGATATTGCAATATTGAGTATTGGTCATGTTGGAAATTTTGTAACACAAGCGAGAGAGAAATTGATAGATGATAATATTACTCATTATGATATGCGCTTTTTAAAACCAATAGATGAAGATGTATTACATCAAATCGGACAGAACTACTCCAATGTTATTACAGTTGAAGATGGCACAATTGTTGGCGGCTTAGGAACGGCAGTTGCAGAGTTTCTTGCAACTCATAATTACACAACAAAAGTACATCGCCTAGGAGTGCCTGATGAATTTATTGAACATGGCACAATAGAACAATTGCAAGCAGAGTGTGGCTTTGATACAAGTGGCATTCTTACGCTTCTAAAACAAATACTGAGCGAGAAATAATAAAAAAATATCTCCGCATTTTTTTGCATTGAGAGAAAAAAAAATATTACTTTTGCGGTGTTGAAGAGTTTCTATTTATAATAAAAAGTATCATTATGAAAAAACAGTTTTTAGGTTTTATAGCTGTCCTTTTTGCTACTATTACAATGGCACAGGTGCAAATTAGTGTGGCAAATCTTGAATCATTAAGAAAAAACATTGCAAAAAGTAATGAAAATATAACCAACCCCAAAAAAGCAATTAATCCAAAAACATGGATTTCTCATGCAGAAACTCTTTTGTCAGTGTATGAAAAAAGCCATATGGGAATAACGCAAGGAATGCACAAATCGCTTTTTATTACTATAGCAAAAAATAAAAAAACTGAAACTCTTGATGGAAAAGAATATGAGGTCTTTATATTTCCCAATATTGATCTTTATTTTGAGTCAAATGGGACGCTTTTTGCGTGGAAAGAAAAAGAGCCTGTTGCTGAGGATATTTTGATGCAAATTTACAGTGCTTATCTAAAAGCCCAAACACTAGATGAGAAAAATACGCAACAAAAAAAAATAGCAAAAGGCTTACAAGGGATTGCTGCTAAATTTAGCAGTGAGGGAATTAACGCCTATTCTTTGCATGATTTTAAAACGGCACAAAGAAATTTTATGCAAACAGTTGATGTTAATATGCATCCATTTGTAGCTAAGGTAGATACAGTTATGGCGTATTATGTACTTGTTCTTTCAGTTACAGACTCTCTAAAAGACTATGATAATGCGATTCGTTATGGAAAAATATGTGTAGAGAATCAGTACTTTGATGAGGGAACAGTACAAGTAACCTTAGCAAAGGCTTATTCTGAGAAAAAAGACTCGATTATGCAAGAGAAAATTTTGCAAGAAGCATTTGCGAAATTTCCAAAAAATCAAAGTGTCTTAATTGAACTTATCAATATGTATCTTAATGCAGGGGATGATGCTAGGAAAGTTGTGCCATTCTTGAAGCAAGCTCAAGTCAATGAACCCACAAATGCGACCTTGTTATTTGCAGAAGCAACACTATACGAAAAACTAAAAATGCTAGATGACGCAGAGCGTATGTATCTTCAAACCCTAAAAGTGGATTCTGCAAGTTACAATGCTTGTTATAATTTAGG
>JBOFDL010000015.1:0-6339 GCA_051646985.1 Bacteroidales bacterium
AAAAAAAAATGTTTTTGGGATTATACCAAATGCTATTAGCGGATGAAGAAGTACATCCACAAGAACTAGAAATGTTGTATCAAATAGGAAAGGAAAAAGGAGGTATTTCAGAAAAAGAAATACAACAAGCCATATTCTCTCCAAACACGCTTATTTCTCTTGATAGTTTAGGAGATAATGCAAGAGTTGAGTACTTGTATAATCTTGCTCGTATTGCTTGGGCAGATGGGTCTGTTGATGATAGAGAAAAAGAAGCCCTAAAAGAAGCCAGTAAACGATTAGGCTTTGCTGATGAGAACGTCTCTGAAATCGTTACATTCCTTTTAGAGCAAGCAAAAACAAAGCAAGCATTTGCAGATGTACTAGAAATAATTAAAAAATCATAACACATGGGACTTAAAGATATTTTTACAATAAATAAAAAGCCTGAAATATCAGAGGTTTCTCATCCAGATAAAATAGATGTAGAAATAACAGTTGTTTCTGAAGCAGCTTATACCGCACGAGGAACAAAAGATGCAGGTTTTTGTGGAGGCTCTCCTCAAGCATTATTACCAAAATTACATGCGGTGTATTTACAATTAGCACGCTTTGTTAAGCAGAATGCTACAATGCAGCAAGATAGAAAAAGCCCTCTACGCCAAAAGATAAGTGGATTAGAGGCACATAATCTGAATCTTGAGCATCAAATGGAAGAGGCACAAGAGAAATTAATGCATGAAGAACAAAAGATTGAGAGTCTTAAAAAAGAAATAGATGAGATAAAAGATAATCCAAGCAGTATTTGTGGTGATTCATTTGTTAAAGTTAATTTTGCGATTGGACTTAGCATCATCATACTACTTACGGTTTATTTATTTGTATTCTATAGTTCTGCTGCATACTCTGCCTTTTTTCGAGATTTCACGCCTGATGATGCAGGAGTAGTAAAAGCCATTTTTGATGCCCAAGCACTCGGAAAAGCATGGGTAGAAGGGATTACTGAGTTTATCTTCATTTTAGTAATTCCTACTGTGTTTTTAGGCTTGGGATATTTAATCCATAAATTCTCCGAGTCAAAAGGCATACAACGATATTTTAAAACATTTGGGTTTCTTGCTGTAACATTTATTTTTGACTTCATTTTAGCTTATGCAATTGTCAAGGAACTACATGATTTGAAGATTGGAAACGAGTTGTCAAATACTGCACCTCCCATGAGCATAGGCTTAGCCTTTCAAGATGTTAAGTTTTGGATGATTATTTTTGCTGGGTTTATAGTGTATCTTATTTGGGGCTTTGTATTTAGTTTTGTTATGAGTGAGTACGAAAAAATGGATAGAGTACGATATGCCATTAAACAAAGAGAAAAGAAAATATCTGACTACAAAATAGAGTGTAAAAATCTAAAGGAGAACTTGGTTGTTTTTCAAACCGACAAGAATAATACGCAGGGCGAAATTAACAAATTACGAATTCGTATAGAGTCTTACGTATTATATTTTAATGATGTAAGAGAGAATGTCAATAATTACTTTGCAGGCTGGGTGGTGTATATGCGCTCTACGGGTGCTTTACAAGAACAAATCTATGAGTGCGAAAAAATTAAAGAAAACTTTTTAATTGAATTACGACACTCTGAATTTATAGACAGCTCAACCAGTCAATTACTTTACTCCTAATTACAATTGTATATGAAAAGAATTTATTTTACAATCAGTCTCTTTGTTGCATTATGTACGATTATAGCTTGTGGTAGTGGCGAAAACACTACCACAAGTAATACAAGTGACACAAAAATTCAGAGCGTTCCAGTACAACAATTGAATATTTCTATTCTCTTAGACTTGTCAGATAGAATTAATCCTAAAAAATTTCCTGCAAACCCCTCTCATATTGAGCGAGATATTGAAAATATCAAAACAATTACCGAGTTTTTTAAATCGAATATGCAGGCATTAAAAGCACATAATGCAAAAGGAAAGATTAGAGTTTTTTTTAGCCCTATTCCAAAGAGTTCAGCCATCAATACCATTGCCAGTGAGTTAAGGATTGATTGCGCAGATATGATGAACAATCAGAAAAGAGAAGTGTACGAAACAATATCACAAAAGTTTACAGAAAACTTAGAAAAAATCTACAAACAAGCTATAAACACCAAAACTTGGGATGGCAGTGATATTTGGCGTTTTTTTAAAGATGATGTTAAGGATTTTTGTATTGACCAAGATTCAAATTATCGTAATATTTTGATTGTATTTACAGATGGATACGTGTATCATAAGCAATCACGGTATAAGAGAAAGAATCAGTTTTCTTATCTTTTAGATTGGAATTTAAAACCGTATAGAAAATCTAATTGGGAAAAACTAATTGAGCAAAACCGCTTTGGATTAATGGCAGAACGAAAAGACTTAGAAAAGTTAGAGGTACTTATCTTAGAGGTAAGTGCTGAAAATCCAAACAATAAGATAGATGAGGATATTATCTCACATGTCTTAAAGCAATGGTTAAAAAAGATGAAGGTCTCTCGTTATCAGGTGTATACATCAGACCTCCCTTCAAATACAAAAGGACGAATTAGTGGTTTTCTAAGCGGAAAAAATTAAAAAAACATTTCTAATCTCGATTATTATTTAGCAGATTTCAGGTTTTATTTCTTCTGTTTCTCAAAAAGAGATTCAAGAATACACGATAAACGAAAGTAATTTGCTGATTAATGAATATACCGATGAGAGAATTGTTTTTGAAAAGCCGTTGGGATTTTCGGTTGCAAAAATGGTAAAGGAAAAAGACGCGTTTTTTATATTGCACAACGGAGATAAAGTTTCAATGACAATATATAGCGAATTTGACTACGTTGATACACGAGAATCCCTTGAAGACGTAATGTCTGAATAGGCAGACAAATCATTTGAGGATATTGCATTTGATATAATAAATAAACAATATTATTTCTGAAATGGAAACAGCATTTACCTTAAAACATTGCAATATTATTCTGTACCAGCAAGAAAATGTACTTTTGTTCTAATTTTTAATTAGAGAAACCAGTCAATGTTGTATTATTTCTTGTTTTGGCTCAGTCGAAGAGGTATTTTTATCGGACTTAATAGATTTTATAAGATTTAAGTAATGAATAATTATAACCCAAAATGCCAATCCGTTCTGGGCGTCCCTGAAAAATGTGTGATATGAAAGATTACTATAGTGTTTTAGAAATTGAATTTGGAGTAGATATTCTAAATGTAAAAAAAGCGTATCGAAGGCTTGCCTTAAAATATCATCCTGATAAAAATAAAGAACCATACGCTTCTGAAAAATTTATAGAAATAACTGAAGCATATGAAGTTTTAAGTAATGATGTAGAAAAAAGGCAGTATGACAATTTATATTCCAAATATTTTGACTTAAAAAAGCAAGGAGTTGGGAGGCAAAAGGGGGTCAAAGATGAAAAGACTCAGGCGTGGTCTAACTATGGCAGAAAAAAAGCCGAAGAATATGCCTCTATGAGATATGACGACTTTGTAGACAGAGTTATTGATGAAATGAAACTCAGTATAGCTTATATTCCTAATGTTATTTTTATTCTTATTTGCTGTATTGGTGTAGTTAGTTCATTTTATGCTATAATAGAAATCAGCGTAGCCTTTGGACTAATCTCGCTTGCTATATATGGAACTGTTTGCTATTTTCTTTATGATAGAGCAAGAAAAGATTACATCGTAGAACGAAGACGTAAAATATTAAATAAATACAAGTAATATGAAAGAAATTCTCCTTTTAGCAATCAATATTGGCATTTGCTTTTTAATAGCAAATGCAGGGAAGAAACGTAAAATTGGATTTGGTTGGAGTTTCTTTTTCTGTCTGTTTTTAAGTCCTATTATCGGAGGCATAATAACAATGTTAAGCCCAAAGGTATTTGATGATGAAATAATTTAAACATAAGTAAAATGAAAAAAATCTTTGGTTGGCTCTTCATCCTCATAGGACTGGGTAATTTTCTTAAAGTATTTGCTATGGTACTTTATGGAGTTGTGGAGTCTGGCGGGCAAAGTATAGAGAGTATTTTCTGCTATGCTATTGGCTTTTTCGGACTTGGCATTTGGATGATTACCTCATCTAAAAAAAAAATAACAATTTGCCTTCAACGTAGTAAAGTAGAGAAACAATTGCCAATAATAATTCATGGCTTGGCGTTGTCGAATGCCAACGCTCAAATTGAGCGTTTTTGAAAATATTAAAATGAGAGAAATATTTTTTGCATTATTATTAAAATTGTTATGCTTGAGCACTGCTTATACTCAGGTTAAATATCACTATTTGAATCAATATAGTGAGGCTGGAGTTAAGCGTTATTTTGATACAAATACTTTAGCGGATATTGAGGGCATTTGGAAAAGCACAGATGGTTTTAAGTATGTTATAGAAAAAGACATTAAGCAGGGTGTGCCTACAAGTTCAAAGTATCGTATGGTGGTATTAGAGCGTAATGACTTTTGGAAAACAGGATATATCCGAGCATTCTTAGAACAAACTGCAACAAAAGGGGTGTATGCCATGACGTATTATATAACGGAGGATAGGTATGGAAGAGATTTAAGTACGAAAACCTGCTTTCTCTTTGCAGAAAATGAGGCGCATATATATTTTAAATGTGCATCTGAAGGTGCTGTAAAGACTATGTTGGTGAGAATGTATCCTCCACTTAAAAGTGAGGGGCAAGAGGTTACGCCATCTCCAAGCAAATCTTCGCCCTCTTGGGGTACAGGCTTTGCTATTAGTTCTGATGGCTATCTTGTAACCAATTATCATGTAGTGGAAAATGCAAAAAAGATTGACATTGTGGGCGTGCATAGAAATTATAGGCAATCGTATGCCGCAGATGTGGTAAGTGTGGATAAGAGAAATGATTTAGCAATACTAAAAATAAGGGCTTCGGTTAATCTTGGGACGCTCCCATTTACCATTAGGCACTCTCAAGTAGATGTTGGCGAAAATGTATTTGTATTGGGCTATCCCTTGATACAAACAATGGGTATAGAAGTAAAGTTAACCAATGGGATAATTAGTTCAAAGTCAGGCTTTCAAGGTGAAACCTCAAGTTATCAAATTTCAGTTCCTGTTCATTCTGGTAATAGTGGGGCACCTCTGTTTGATAACCGAGGAAACTTAATAGGGATTATTACCTCATATCACACACAAGCCGAAAATACAAGTTATGCTGTGAAGGTAAATTATCTTCAAAATTTAATTTCCAAAACAAACCGCTCTATAGTTACTCCAACAACTAATCTGATAAAAGGTAAAAGACTCACTGATAAAGTAAAGGCACTAAATAACTTTATTTACATTGTTGTTGTTAACGATTATGAAGAATCTTCAAATGAGAGCAATCGCTCTAATAATACCTCTACGAATGTGGCAGAAAAGTATGTGGAGTTGGGTCGACAAAAAATTGATATTGATGATTATAAAACTGCTCTTTTTTATGCCAATAAGGCAATTGAACTTGAGGCAGATTATGCGCCTGCACACTTCCTAAAAGGGCTAATTCTTACAATAGTCCAAGACTATAACTTAGCAATTCGTAGTTTTTCAAGACAGATTCAGTTAGAGCCAAATGAAGCAATCGGATACTATTTTAGAGGTGTAATCTACGGTGAATTAAAAAAGTTCAAAGAAGCAATCAAAGACTTAACGAAATACATTCAACGAGGAGATGTTGATGACTCACGTATACTTACGGCTTATCATACGAGAGGGATAGCCTATTGTAATAATAAGCAATTTGTTAATGCAATTAGAGACTTAACATTTTGCATCAACAATGGCAGTATAGATGTCGTACTGCAAGAGGAGTCATATTACTGGCGTGCTCAAGCATATTTGTATAGCGATCAATTTAATAGAGGCATTAAAGATTTAACGATATATATTAAGAGTGGAAATAGTGCATATATAGATGCTGCTTACGGATTAAGAGGCATTGCAAAGTTCAATTTAGGACGAAATGATGAGGGCTGTAAGGATGTATTAATATCTAGCCGTTTAGGAAATAACACTGCCTTAAAATTATATCAAGAGCATTGTAGATAAAAAAGAGTGCATTCAATGCCATTCATCTTCTCATCCCTCTTGTACTCATAAACAAGAGATACCTTGTCGCAGCACGGTATGACGGTGGTAGGGGAGCGATGCCAAAGGAGAGAGAGCAGCGCACAGAAGCAAGAGCGTGGTAGTAGAGCAGTGCATTCACGCAATGCCACTGCTTTTAATTATCATTACAGCACGCTCACTATGCAACGCCCCTCTTACCCTTTTACTCGTTATTGCAAAGGCGTTTGCTATGGAACA
>JBOFDL010000016.1:0-16728 GCA_051646985.1 Bacteroidales bacterium
ACACTGACAATAAGGTGGCGATGGCGGTGGGGTTCCACTCCTTCCCATACCGAACAGGCTTGTTAAGCCCACCAGCGCCGATGGTACTGCGAAAGCGGGAGAGTAGGTCGCCGCCTAACTACAGAGTGGATACTTTAGAGATAAAGTGTCCACTTTTTTTATTATAAAAAGATTAGAATATCTATATTAGATTAATGACTAGAAAACGATTTTTTTTTATTTTGTTATTGCTAATTTGCCCAACCTTACTACATGCAAATGATAGTTTGCGATTTAAGATAGGGAAAATGCTTATTGTTGGATTTAGAGGCACTGAATTAAACGCTAAAAATCATATTTGTATAAGGAGAAAAATACATAAAAATAAACGAGAACAAAACTACTTAAGTATTTTATTTTATAAGGGTATATCCTATAGAGCAAGTCTATAGTTTCATTTGCTTATAAACTTAATGTAAGTTTAAGATTGTGCTAATACCGAAGTAAGAAGTGCAGAAGTCCATCAAAAGATGGAGGCATTCTCCCTAATAATTTATCTATGTCTATTTGCTTATATAACTATCTCTAGCAATATAGTATTTTCTAAAAGTCGGGGGAATTTTTAACCACTCTCTAAAAAAACGCAAGTAATGGGGAGACCCTAGACCTATCTAATCTGTAGGTCGAATGATGCTCTACAATCCGACTTGTTTAATCAGGATGATATTTAACAAACTTTATTCTGCCATATAAAAACCTACCCTTGTTGGCAATTTTCAATCGGTTTGGAGAAAATATAAAGCGGATCAAATAGCAGAATATAAAATAAAGGTTTTAGGTATTGTAGTATAAAATCTAATAAAATGCTTCAGCATATAGGAGGGTAGTTATTCTCAGAATACTGTTGGTCTCAATTTATAAATCTTTGAATTATAAAAATTGCAGAGATTTTATATCTACTTTTTAGAGATATAAATTTTAAATAAACATTTAGTCCAATTTTATAAAATAAAAAAAAAGAAGAGTGAATTTAAAATTCAACTCCTCTTCTTAAAAAAGACCTAAGAAATTTGCTTAGGAGAGTTTATTTACATAAAGAGCCAACGAACTTTTAATGTTATTGGCTTTATTCTTATGAATCGCACTAATTTTGACTAATTTGTCTAACATACTCGCTACCTTTGGTAGCATTGCTGCTGCAGGTACTTTTTCCGTAGTATTACGCAAAGCCTTTACTGCATGACGAGTTGTACGTGCATAATAGCGATTGTGTAATCTGCGCTTTTGATCTTGTCGAATACGCTTAATTGCGGATTTAATGTTTGCCATAGTCTATAAAATATATATAAATCTTATTTTCTTATGTAGCCCATAGGAGAGTCGAACTCCTCTTTTCAGAATGAAAATCTGACGTCCTAACCGATAGACGAATGGGCCATTCGCCGAAAATTCAGTTGCAAAAGTAGTATTTATTTTACAAATTACAAAACATTTTATTTGCCTTTTTTTATATTTTCTTTCATTTTTTGCTTACGAGGGAGTTAATCAGAAGATTATGTGCATTTTAGAGGACTAGTATACTTGGATATATAACCTAAAAAGAGTATCTTTGACTTTTAAGTTTTTTTACTTCTCATATATTATTATTTTGGTATCGATAAGCAATTTGGATGTTTCCTTTAATGGTTCTTCTCTTTTTGAAGATGTTACTTTTATGGTAAATCCTAGAGATAGAATTGGCTTGGTAGGAAAGAATGGAGCAGGAAAATCAACTTTATTGAAGATTATAATGGGGATTCAGAAGCCTACTTCAGGACATATTGCAATTCCCGATGGAGTCGAGTTGGGATATTTGCCACAGATAATGAAGGTAAATGATGAAAGAACCGTGATGAGTGAAACATTGACAGCATTTGCTCATTTGCAAGATTTGGAGCAAAATTTGCAGGATTTAACAAAGGAACTTGAGGTGCGAACGGATTATGAGAGCGACGAATATATGCAATTGATTGAACGTTTGCATGATGCAAATGAGCGTTATCATTTGCTGGATGGGGATAATTGTGAGGGGTCGGCAGAAAGAGCATTATTAGGATTAGGATTTAAGCGAGAAGATTTTTCTCGCTTAACGAGTGAGTTTAGTGGAGGTTGGCGTATGCGTATTGAGTTGGCGAAGATATTACTGAAGAGACCAAATTTATTGTTGCTTGACGAGCCTACAAATCATCTTGATATTGAAAGTATTCAATGGCTTGAGATTTACCTAAAAAATTATGCAGGAGCATTAATGCTTATTTCGCATGACAGAGTTTTTCTTGATGCTGTAACAAATCGTACTGTAGAGTTACTATTAGGAAAAGTGCATGATTATGGTGTGGCTTATTCAAAGTATGTTGTATTACGTAAAGAGCGAAGAGAACAACAATTGGCTTCATATCGCAATCAGCAAAAGGCGATTGAAAAAACGGAAGAGTTTATTGAGCGTTTCCGTTATAAAGCCTCGAAATCAAATCAAGTACAATCGCGTATTAAGCAACTTGAAAAGACGGCTCGTATAGAGATTGATGATGAGGATACGGTGGCTCTCAATATTAAATTTCCTCCTGCTCCACGTTCAGGAAATATAGTTTATACAGCAAAGAACCTGCAAAAAAAATTTGATGACAAGGTAATTTTCTCTGGGGCTAATATTAATATCGCTCGTGGAGAGAAAGTGGCATTTGTTGGTCGAAATGGGGAAGGAAAAACTACTATGAGCCGTATTTTAACAGGTCTTTTGGATTATGAACAAGGGGAGTCTATTTTGGGACATAATGTGAATATTGGCTATTTTGCACAAAATCAAGACGATTTAATGGATGGAGATTTTTCAGTTTATGATACTTTGGAGCGAGTGGCAGTCGGAGAGATTCGTACTCGCTTGAGAGATATTTTAGGGGCATTTCTGTTTAGGGGAGATAACGTGGATAAAAAGGTACGAGTGCTTAGTGGAGGCGAGCGATCTCGATTAGCAATGGCACGTCTGATGTTGGAATCGTATAATTTATTAGTGCTTGATGAACCGACGAATCATATGGATATGCGCTCGAAGGATATTTTGAAGAATGCTCTTTTGAATTATGATGGCACATTGATAGTTGTTTCGCATGATCGTGAATTTTTGGATGGATTGGTGGATAAGATTTATGAGTTTTCTGATGGAATTGTGCGAGAGCATTTGGGAACGATTTGGGATTTTTTGAAAAAACGAGAAATTGAGAATATGCGAGATCTCGATTTGCAGAGAACAGAAAAGAAGGAGGAGCAGAAGCGTTTGAAGTCAGGAGACACGAATGTCTCATTTAGTGAAAAAAAAGAAGTAGATAAACAACAACGAAAATTGCGACAATTACGAGAAAATTTGGAGGCGGAGATAGTTGACTGTGACTCTCGTTTAAAAAAAATGGATGTTGAGTTGGCAAACGATGCAAGTCTTGCGACATCTGACTTCTTTGCTCGCTATAGTGAAATCAAAAAGGTGCAAGAGGATTTGATGCTGAGATGGGAATCTCTACTGTAAGGAAATTTTGGTGAATTTGGTTTTTAATTAATTATTGGGAGGGATTATTATGAAAAGAATTTTATTTTTAGGAATTTTTGCTTTTTTTTGCGTAGATTTATCTGCACAAATCAATTTTTTTAGAGGGACTTTTGACCAAGCATTGGCGTTAGCTCAAAAGGAGAAAAAAGTCATTTTTTTGGATGCTTATGCCTCGTGGTGTGGGCCCTGCAAGGCTATGGATAGAAATGTTTTTTCAAACAAAGAGTTAGGAAATTTTTATAATGAGAACTTCATCAATCTTAAGATTGATTGGGAGTCTGCTCAAGGAGAGGCTTTACAGGATAAATATCCTCTTCAGGCTTATCCTACGATGTTCTACATTGATGCTTCTGGGCAACGATTGATGACGGCAGAGGGACATCAATCCGTCACACAGTTAATAGGTCGCGCAAGGACTGTACTTACGAAAAAAAATAAATGAGGAGTAGCACAAGTTTTACCAAAGAAAGTTTTCAAAGGGATATTTCCCTTCTTGAACTTTGGTAATCATTTTGTAGAGGTCATTACGCAACTTGGTAATATTCTGCTTGTTTCGAGCGGAAATAAATATGCAAGGTGCGTTTTTCTTTGCCATCCAACTATTCATATATTCTTTTATAGAAATATTTTCTTTTGTGGAAGGCGTTAAATCGTCTTCATCTTTAGGTACAAATGTATAGGCATCTATTTTGTTAAATACGATATAACAAGGCTTATCGGCAGCTCCGATTTCTACGAGTGTTTGTTTTACAGAGTTCATTTGTTCTTCAAATCCTGAATGTGAAATGTCAACGACGTGTACAAGAATATCTGCTTCGCGTACTTCGTCAAGGGTTGATTTAAAGGATTCGACGAGTTGCGTAGGGAGTTTTCGAATAAAGCCTACAGTGTCGGAGAGTAAAAATGGCATATTTTCGAAAACGACTTTACGTACAGTTGTATCAAGTGTGGCAAAAAGTTTATTTTCAGCAAATACTTGACTTTTGCTTAATAGCGTCATGATGGTACTTTTCCCCACATTTGTATATCCAACTAAGGCAACTCTTACAATTCCTGCTCGATTGCCTCGTTGTACCCTCATTTGTTTATCTATTTTTTTGAGGTGTTCTTTCAATCGTGTGATGCGTTCTAGAATGATACGGCGATCGCTTTCAATTTGACGTTCTCCTGAGCCTCCACGAGTCCCCGTTCCTCCACGTTGACGCTCAAGGTGTGTCCAAAGACGAGTAAGTCGAGGCAGCATATATTGATGTCTCGCTAACTCAACTTGTGTTTTTGCATAGGCTGTTTGTGCACGCATTGCAAAGATTTCCAGTATTAAACTTGTACGATCAAGAATGGCTACATTAAGCAATTTTTCGAGATTTCTTATTTGTGCAGGAGATAGTTCATCATCAAATATGACAACGTTTGCATTGTGTTCGTCCACATATTGCTTTACTTCTTCGATTTTGCCACTTCCAATAAAAGTTTTAGTATTAGGATATGGCATACGCTGAGTGAATTGCTTAATGGTTTTGAAATTCGCTGTTTCTGCAAGAAAGGCTAGTTCATTCAAATATTCTTGAGCAACGGCTTCACTTTGCTTATCGGTAATAAGTCCAACCAATACTGCTTTTTCTTGGGTGTTTTCGGTGGATATATTTTTAGATTCGATCATTCTTAGATTATATTTTGCATTTTTTGAAGATTTGTTGTTTTCTTTGGGCGGTAAATTATTATTCTTTGTTAAAGAGTTTTCGCTATCTCATTATAATGCGAGTAGTCTTCATCATTTTCTTTCCTAAGGCATTGTATTATTTTTGTGTGAGAATAGAATTGGAAATACACCTATTTATAATAGATAGGATGCTATTGCAAGGTGTTTTTATTTTCCAAACTCCTAAGAAGATAGAACAAAGATAAGTATAAGTTTCATAAGATAATTTTTTTGAATGTTGCATACATTGGGAGTCTTAGATACGTATCGAAAAATACGCCTTTTTTTTTGCATTTCTTGTAAATAGTCGATTTTCTCCTAATAAATTAGCTGATGTCTCATAGAGACTTTTTTTAAGGCAAAAATATTATAATACTCACACAATACATGCTACCTTTGCAATTCAAATTTTTATTTTTAATAATGCATACTCCATCACTTTCCTCAAAACTTCTTGAAAGTGCGGTTCGTGAAATGTCGCAACTTCCAGGTATTGGTCGCAAAACAGCGCTTCGCTTAGTCCTACATCTGCTAAAGCAACCCCTACAAAATGTCGAACAATTTTCCAATTCATTTTCCATACTTCGCAGAGAAATTAAATCCTGCAAGCAATGTTATAATATATCAGATACTGACACTTGCCAAATATGCGCCGACCCTCGTCGAAACTCTCAACTTATTTGTGTGGTTGAAAGTATCAAAGATGTCATTTCAATAGAAAATACAGAGCAATTCTTAGGTACATATCATGTGCTAGGAGGAATTATATCTCCAATCAATGGAATTACCCCTTCTGATTTGAATATTGAACCACTTATTCAACGAGTCGCATTAGGAAATGTAAGAGAGTTAATTGTAGCACTTAGTACAACAATGGAGGGCGAAACGACCGCTTATTATTTATATAAAAAACTAAAGGATTATCCCATTACACTTTCCGCACTAGCTCGCGGAGTTGGCTTTGGAGATGAATTAGAATATACAGATGAGATAACTCTTGGGCGTTCGATCAAGAATAGAATGCCTTTTGAGAATACATTTGGAACAAATTAACGATCCCTAAACGACATAAGATTGAATAAGCGTTAAAAAAGTTTGTCATAAAAAAACCTTTGGTTTTATTAACGGAGGTTAACCTCATCGCTAATTTTTAATTCCCACATTTGCGTATTCAATTTTAAAATTAGATTGAACAGTCTTTATTTTGACTTATGTATAAATAAAACAATAATATAATCATGGACACAAGTGTAAATATTAAAGAACTTAATGAACGCATTCAACAAGAAAGCGCATTTATGGACATTTTGAATATGGAAATGTCCAAGGTAATTGTAGGGCAAAAACACCTTACAGAATGTCTTTTAATTGGATTACTGAGTAATGGGCATGTTCTTTTAGAGGGGGTGCCTGGATTAGCAAAAACGCTTGCAATAAGCACATTGTCTACTATTATTGATGCTAAATTTAGTCGAATACAATTCACTCCAGATCTGCTTCCTGCAGATATTCTAGGCACGCTTATTTATAGTCAAAAAACAGAAGAATTTTTGGTAAAACAAGGCCCAATATTCTCTAATTTTATTCTAGCAGATGAGATAAATCGTTCTCCTGCCAAAGTGCAAAGTGCATTGCTTGAAGCAATGCAAGAGCGCCAAGTCACGCTTGGCGATAAAACTTACAAACTTCCAGAGCCGTTTTTGGTAATGGCAACTCAAAATCCTCTTGAACAAGAAGGTACATACCCTTTGCCAGAAGCACAAGTTGACCGATTTATGCTTAAAGTGATTATTTCTTATCCTAAAAAAGAAGAAGAAAAATTTATTATTCGCCAAAATGTTACAGGCTCTTTCCCAAAAGCCAGTTGTGCATTAAAGCCCGAAGATATTGTTAAAGCTCGTAATGTGGTACGTGATGTCTATATGGACGAGAAAATAGAACGTTATATTGTAGACATTGTATATGCAACTCGCACCCCAGGTGACTATGGCCTACAAAAACTAAATGGACTGATAAGTTATGGCGGCTCTCCTCGAGCAAGCATTAGCCTCTCGCTTGCAGCAAAGGCGTATGCGTTTATCAAAAAACGAGGATATGTAATTCCTGAAGATGTTCGTGCTGTGAGTTATGATGTCCTTCGTCACCGTATTGGTCTTACCTATGAAGCAGAGGCAGATAATGTAACCGCAGAGGATGTTATTACTGAAGTATTGAATGCCGTAGAAGTTCCTTAAATCTTATGGAAACCTCCGTATTACTCAAAAAAGTCAGAAAAATTGAAATTAAATCACGCGGTTTATCCAAGCAAATCTTTGCAGGGGAATATCATAGTGCATTTAAGGGGCGAGGTATGGCATTTAGCGAGGTGCGAGAATATCAATATGGTGATGAAGTGCGCAGTATTGATTGGAATGTTACCGCTCGACAAAATGCTCCATTTGTTAAGGTGTTTGAAGAGGAACGAGAACTGACGGTTATGCTTTTGATTGATGTTAGTGCCTCTCGAATGTTTGGAACTGCAGACAAAATAAAGAAAAGTCTTATTACAGAGTTAGCTGCCGTCCTTTCGTTTTCTGCGGGAATGAACAATGACAAGGTTGGTGTCATTTTCTTTAGCGATAAAGTTGAAAAATTTATTCCACCTAAAAAAGGACGAACTCATACTTTGCGGATTATTCGAGAGTTAATAGAGTTTCATCCTCAAAATGCTAAAACAGATATTAGCGAGGCACTCCGCTTTCTTACTAATGGCATAAAAAAACACTGTTCAGCCTTTATTTTGAGTGACATGATAGATGTCGATGAAAATGAAAAACCTCGCTTTGAAACGGCATTAAAAGTTGCCGCAAATAAACACGATATAGGAGTAATTCGCATTTATGACCCTCGAGAGATGACGATGCCGAATGTTGGAGTTGTCGAATTTATTGATGCGGAAACACAGTGCACACGCCGAGTAAATACAGCCTTGAAAACAGTACGTCTTCAATATGAGAACAATTCACTCGCTAGTGAAAAAACTGTATTGCAGACTCTCTCAAAGTGCAATGTTGATGTCGTTAGTGTTTCGACCTCAGAGGATTATGTAAAACCTCTCATAAAACTATTTAAACAAAGGTAAAATGCAATGAACTATTTACAAAATCTAGTTTTATATATTTTCTTTTTTATTGGATCCATTTCTTTACAGGCGCAAGAAGTTATTATAAACCTATCTCTTGAACAAGATAGTGTGATTATTGGGGATCAAGTGGATTTGACAGTAAATATTTCTTATAGTAAAAATTTACAATTAAATTTTCCGTCTTTTGGTGATACGCTAATCCCAGGAATTGAAGTTATTGCTCGAACCAAAATTGATACTCTCTGGAAAAAAAAGGAAGATGAATTGATAAATGTGAGTTGCACCTATACACTTACGTCTTTTGATGGCGGAATAATTTATACTCTTCCAAAAATTCAAATGTTATTACAAAATGGCACACAAGTAGATACATTTTCATCAAATGAATTGCAATTAAAAGTTGCGTATCCTCCTATGGACAGCAGTTTTATTCCTCATGACATTAAACCTCCCCTACGAGAACCAATTACATTTGTCGAAATAATTCCCTATTTACTAATAGGGCTATTATTTGCAGCCTTGATTGTATTTCTAATTTATTATTGGCAGCAACGTAAGAAAAACCTGCCTCTGTTTTTTAATTCAAAAGTTAAGGAGCCCGCCCATATTATTGCTCTGCGTGAACTTGAGAAAATAAAAAAAGAAGAGTTGTGGCAACGAGGAAAAGTAAAAGAGTTTCATACTCGCCTTTCGGAAATTACAAGAAATTATCTTGAACAACGATATGCTATTCAAGCAATGGAACAAACATCAGAAGAAATAATTCGGAGTTTGAAAACCGATAACTATTGCTCTATTCAAAACATAGAAAAATTAAGTGATATATTTGTGATTTCAGACTTAACAAAGTTTGCAAATTATACTCCGCAACCCAGTGAAAATGAAGAGTGTCTTATCCGAACATGTCAATTTATAGAAGAAACACTACAAGAGGAGATAGATGTAAATAAAGAATCTAACGCAAATAAACAATAATAAAAATGTTTTATTTTGGAGATATAATGTTGGACGATCCAATATTTTTGTGGTTATTATTTTTGTTGCCATTGATTGCAGTTTGGTATATTTTTGTTGAAAACAGGAAAAAATCACGATTGCAAATTTCTAGTATTCGCCATTTTTCTAATTTGCAGAAAGACCCTTCTTACTACTTTCAACATCTTCCTATATTTTTGCGATGTTTAGCCTATACATTTTTGATTGTCGCACTAGCTCGTCCGCAATCTAGTTCTAAATTAGAGAGTGTTTATACTGAGGGAATTGATATTATTTTGAGTTTAGATATATCAAGTAGTATGTTGGCACAAGATTTTAAACCAGACCGATTACAAGCAGCTAAAGATATTGGCACGCAATTTATCTCTGAACGTCCCAATGACCGTCTTGGATTAGTTGTTTTTGCAGGAGAAAGTTTTACACAATGTCCACTTACCTCAGATAGGATAACATTAGTTAATTTAATGAAAGAGGTTGAATGTGGAATGATTGAAGATGGTACTGCAATTGGGAATGGTTTAGCTACTTCAGTTGCTCGATTAAAAGACAGTAAATCTGTCAGTCGAGTAGTAATATTGCTTACGGATGGAGTTAATAATCGAGGTGAAATAGCTCCGCTTACTGCTGCCGAAATAGCAAAAACTTATGGTGTCAGAGTCTATACCATTGGAGTTGGGAGTATGGGAACTGCACCTTATCCAGTAATGACGGCATTTGGAGTACAAATGCAACAGATGCCAGTGGAGATTGATGAAGATATGCTAAGTCAAGTCGCAGAAATGACTAATGGAAAGTATTTTAGAGCAACAAGCAATACTAAACTGTTAGAAATTTATGGAGAAATAAACAAATTGGAGCGCAACAAGATAGAAGTAGATTCGCTAACACACCATAAAGAAGAGTTTATGATATTTGTTTTGCTTGCTTTGTTGAGTTTAATCTTAGAATTTATTTTGCGATTTGCACTTTTTCGTAAAATTCCATAATTGAATAAAAACAAAAATAATGTTTCGTTTTGCACAAGTTGAATATCTATTACTATTATTGCTAATTCCCGTGATTATAGTTTTTTATGCCCTATACCTAAGAAGGCGCAAAAAAAATCTACGACGCTTTGGCGATTTAACAACAATAGAGCAGTTTATGCCTCAGGTATCCCTTGCCGTAGGCTGGGTTAAATTGGCACTTTGGTTATTTGCATTTATGTTTTTAGTATTCGGACTAAGTCGTCCTCAATTAGGCGCAAGGGTAAAAGAGGTGAAGCGAAAAGGTGCAGAAATTATTATAGCTCTTGACGTTTCAAATAGTATGATGTCTCAGGACTTCTCTCCTAATCGATTAGAAAATGCAAAACGAGCAATTGCAAGACTTGTAGAGCAATTAGGCAGCGACCGTATTGGGTTAATTGTATTTGCTGGAGATGCATTTATTCAATTACCCATAACGAGTGACTATGTTTCAGCAAAATTATTTTTGAATTCTATCAATCCGGGAATTGTACCAAAGCAAGGTACTGCAATTGGAAAAGCAATTACTACAGGAATTCGTTCATTCTCTCTTCAAAGTGAAAATAGTAGAGCACTCATTATTATTTCAGATGGAGAAAATCATGAAGACGATCCTGTCGCAGCAGCACAAATTGCCGCAAATGAAGGTATTAAAATATATACAATAGGTATTGGTTCTCCACAAGGGAGTCCAATACCTATGAAGGATGGAGGTTTAATGCGAGATAAAAATGGAGATATGATTGTAACTCGTTTAGATGAAACTATATTGGAGCAAGTTGCAAAAGTGGGCAATGGAGTCTATGTCCGAGCAAGTGCGGTTAATCTCGGATTATCAAATATTATTAGTGATATTCGAAAGTTTGACAAACAAGAGTTAACGAGTGTGATTTTTGAAGATTTTAATGAGCAATTTTTCTACTTTGTATTTATAGCACTACTTTTACTAATCATTGAAATGCTTATTCCTCAACGAAAAATAAAATGGAGCAAGCAGTTTGATTTTTTAAATAAGCATTCAGGAGTATGAAGCAAAAAAAATGTTTATTATTGCTATTAATATCTGTGACGTTCTCTCAATTATGGGCATCATCATTGGAGCGTAAAGATATTCGTAAAGGCAATAGAGAGTATAATAAAAGCGACTTTCATGAAGCAGAGTTGAGTTATCGAAGAGCATTAGATAAAGTGCCAAACTCCGCAAAAGCAATTTTTAATTTAGGAAATGCACTTTATATGCAAGTAGATTCAGTAATGGCAAAAACAGAGGAAGGGAAAAAGCAAGTAGAGCAAGCTAGAAAAAATTATGAAACTGCCGTTGAGGGATTATTAGATAATAAAGATAAAGCAGTTGCACTTTTTAATCAAGGGAATGCTTATTTGCGAGAGCAAAATTTTGATGGAGCAATAGAAGCTTATAAAAGATCTCTACGCTTAACTCCAAATGATATACAGGTGAAGCAAAATCTTGTTTTTGCCCAAGCAATGAAGTCTCAACAACCGCCAGAGAGACAACAAAAACAGCAACAAGATAAGGATAGTAAGGATAAAGACCAGAGTAATAATAAGCAAAATAAAAATGAGCAACCTTCTGAAGATAGTGGTCAACAAACTCCGAAAAATCAAGAACAAAAAAATAACTCATTAGATCAATCTCGGGATAAAATATCTAAGGAGGATGCCCAACGAATGTTACAGGCTTTAGCACAGCAGGAGAAAGATACTCAAGAGAAAGTTAAAAAAGAAAAAGCCGAAAAAACACAACAGCGTAGAGTTGAAAAAAATTGGTAGTATATAAAAAATTAATGTAAGATTTTGAGTTTCGTATGCAGGAAAAAATAATAATGCAAAAAATAAAAAAGACTTTACTTACGATAATTTTGATAATGTCAGCATTGACTACTTATAGTCAAACTATGACACTTGAAGTGCAGGCTCCACGAGTAGTAAATGTAGGGGAAACATTTCGTATGTCATTTATTACCAACTCTAAAGTAGATAATTTCATCCCTCCTAGTATTGAGGGCTTTAGAGTGATTGCAGGTCCAGCCCAATCAACAAGTAATAGTGTCAGCATTGTCAATGGAAAAGTGACACAAAGTACGAGTATTTCATTTTCATACACTATTTCTGCAGAACAAGAGGGTAAATTTACAATTGGTTCTGCAAAAGTAAAGCATGGAGGGCAAGAGGCTAGAACACAGCCATTTGCGATTGAATGTGTTAAGGAAAGCAATCCTCCTCAAGGAGGAAGTAGTGCTCAAAAGACCGCAAATGCTGATGGACGAGGAATTTTTGTCAATGTGGTTTTAAGTAAACGAGAAGTGTATTTGGGCGAATCTCTTGTAGCAAGCACTAAATTATATGTGAGAGGAACAGCTGTTGCAGGAATTGAGAGTGTTAAATTACCAGTTTTTAATGGTTTTTGGACACAAGAGATGAATGTTCCTCAGCAAATTAGATTTGAACGGGAAAATGTTAAGGGAATAGTATATGATGCAGGATTATTAAATCAACAGTTGCTTTTTCCTCAGCAAGTTGGCGAATTAACCATTAGTGGAGTTGAAGTTGATATTATAGAACAAACTCGTACTCGATCTCGAGATATTTTTGATGATTTTTTTGGCGGAGGTGTTCAAAATATACGAAAAAAAGTCGTTTCAAGTGCACAAAAAATAAAAGTAAAGGATTTGCCTCCAGGTGCTCCACCTTCATTTACAGGAGCAGTGGGAGACTTCAAAATATCAGCCTCGCTATCAAAGCAACAGTTAATGGCAAATGACGCAACTTCTCTGACTATTCGTGTCTCAGGCAAAGGCAACTTAAAGTTGATAAACACTCCGAAAGTAAGTTTGCCCGTTGATTTTGAAACTTATGATGCTAAAACAACTGAAAGTATAAAAAACACTAGTAATGGTTCAGAGGGATACCGCCAGTTTGAGGTGCCCATTATTCCTCGTAGTGCAGGGATTTTTACCATTGCTGCAATTGAATTTTCGTATTTTAATCCTTCTACTGCAAAATATGTTACATTGCACACTAAATCTTTTAATATTGAGGTAGATAAAGACACGAAAAATACACAGCATAACTATGCTTCAGTAGATGTGAGACGAGAAAATTTAAAGATTGTAGGACAAGATATTCGCTTTATAAAGAATACTAGAACTCTAAAAAATGAAAATAAATTATTCTTTGCATCTACACTTTATTTTGCTTGTTATATTTTATTGACACTCTTATTTATTATCCTATATCTATATTTAGACAAGCAAATAAAGGAGAATAAAAATGAATTTTTAGTTCGCAATAAAAAAGCAAGAAAAATAGCAAAAAAACGACTTGATTCATCAAAACACTTACTGAAAGCTGGAAATACTCAGGGATTTTATGACGAGTTGCTTCGCGCAATGTGGGGTTATTTAGGTGATAAGTTGGGTGTGCCAGCCGCAGAACTTTCGCAAGAAAAAGTAGTGCTCTTGCTTACGGCTAGGGGGATTGAAGAGTCCTACATTCAAATATTTATAAAGATAATTCATGAATGTGAATTTACTCGTTATGCACCAAGCACAAATGGACAGCAAGTAATGCAGTATTTGTACACCGATGCAGTTGAAGTTATTAGTAAATTGGAGCAACGTATTAAATAAGATGATGAAAAATATCAAAAAAATATTGTTTTTATTGCCTATTTTTTTTCTTTTTGAAGTGAAAGCTCAATGTTGTGATACATTATGGCAGCAAGCAAATATATTTTATACACAAGGAAAATTTGCAGAAGCAACTGATTTATTTGAAGAGATAGAAAAAAAAGGAATTTGTAATGCTCTTTTGTTTTATAATATGGGTAATTCATTTTTTAAGCAAAATGAAATTGCAAAATCTATTTTATACTATGAACGTGCCTTGCGACTTGCTCCACATGATGAAGATACGCAATATAATTTAGCGAGATCAAATGACCAAATTGTTGATAAAATTGAACCGTTACCGGAATTCTTTGTTGTATCTTGGATAAAGAGTTTTCGTAAACTTATATCAATTGATGCTTGGGCAATTATAGGAATAACATTATTTACAGTGGTCTTGAGTCTTTGCTTGATTACATTTTTTTTGAATTTTTCGCATAAAAAAATTTTGTTGTTTATTGCAATTATTTCATTGCTTGTTTCTTGCCTCTCTACGACTATTGCTTTTTACGAATATAAAGAATTTTCTAATCATACAGCCGCAATTGTATCCTCTCCAGTAACTTCTGTAAAAGCGTCACCTACTAGTGGAGGTATTGACCTATTTATTTTACACGAAGGAACAAAGGTTTTTATAATGGAAGTAATTAGCGAGTGGGTGAAGATAAAGACTGCTGATGGTAATCAAGGTTGGATTATTGCAAATGCCCTTGAGGTTATCTAGTTAAAAAAATGATAATTATTTTACTGTCAATCAAGCCATCGACAGTATCTCTTAATCGGTCAAGTTAAATTTGAGTTCTATTGTACACTTATCTTAGTAAATTGGAGATTAACAAGGTGTCTGATTTTACTATACAGTCAATCTTTACATTTTAGTTGGCAAAATTATTCCAAGTAAATTTGCTCCTCGCTTTAAAATGCCAGCAATTATTTCTATTATTGCGAGACGTTGTTGCAATAACGTAACATTTCCTTCTTTTAAAATTGGAGTATTGTGGTAATACTGATTAAACTCTTTGGCTAAATCATATATGTAATTAGCAATTAATGCCGGGGATAGTTCTCTACCTGCAAGTTCTACAATTTGAGGAAACTCCGTCATTTTTTTTATTAAATTAATTTCCTGTCCAATTAACTTTCCTTTTATTAGAGATTTCAGTTGCATTTCTTTTGCTTTATTTAAAATAGAGCATATACGGGCATGAGTATATTGTAAAAATGGACCAGTATTTCCATTAAAATCAATAGATTCTTTTGGGTCAAAGAGCATCGTTTTTTGAGGATCAACTTTTAGAATGAAGTATTTAAGTGCCCCTAATCCAATAACTTGAAAAAGTTGCTCTTGATCATCTTTAGGCATATCTGCAAGTTTTCCCAGTTCAATAGAGGTTTCTCGAGCAGTATCTACCATACTTTGTATTAAATCATCAGCATCTACGACAGTTCCTTCTCGAGATTTCATTTTGCCTTCTGGCAATTCAACCATACCATACGAAAGGTGAAAAATATCTTTGGCCCAATCATACCCCATTTTTTCAAGTACTAGTTTTAGTACTTGAAAGTGATAATTTTGTTCGTTTCCAACAACATATACATGTTCATTTAATTGATGTTGAGAAAAGCGTTCCACTGCAGTTCCTAAATCCTGTGTAATATAAACAGAGGTGCCGTCTGCACGCAATAAAAGTTTATGGTCTAATCCCTCTACACTTAAATCTACCCAAACTGCACCATCGTCAGTTTTATAAAAAATGTCATTTTTTAAACCATCTATTACAATTTGCTTGCCGAGTAAATAGGTTTTTGATTCATAATAAGTTTTATCAAAATCTACTCCTAATCTTGAGTAAGTAACCTCAAAGCCCTCATATACCCAACTATTCATCATTTTCCATAATTGCACTACATCGGCATCTCCTTGCTCCCAACGCAGTAGCATATTTTGAGCTTCTAGGATTAGAGGAGCTTTGCGCTTTGCTTCATCTTCGCTCATTCCTTGCTCTTGCAATATTCTGATTTCTTGTTTGTAATATTGATCAAACTTCACATAGTAATCACCTACAAGATGGTCGCCTTTTTTTCCTGTACTTGAAGGGGTTTGACCATTACCCCATTTTTGCCAGGCTAACATTGATTTGCAAATATGAATGCCACGGTCATTTACTAAATTTACTTTGATAACATTATGACCATTTGCTGCAAAAATACGAGCAATAGAATTTCCTAAAAGATTATTCCGAATATGTCCTAAATGTAAGGGTTTATTAGTGTTTGGCGAAGAGTATTCTACCATTATTGTTTTTCCAGAAGATTGAGAAAGTGCAAAACCAAATTCTGGTTGTTGATAGATTTTTTGCAGTTTATCTTGCCAAAAGGACTCAGTTAATTCTATATTAAGAAAGCCTTTGATAACATTAAACGCATACACCTCTGGCAATCGTATTTTGAGTTTTTCTCCTAATTCTTTTGCAATTGTATCGGGTTTTTTTTTGCTAATCTTGCTTAGGGGAAAGGTTACAAGAGTAAAATCTCCAATAAATTCTTTACGAGTTTTTTGTATTTGCATAGGTATCGTAATTTTTCCATACAATTCCTCAATACAAGGGATAAATTTTTGAAGGACAAGTTGTTCTATATTCATGATGTTTTTT
>JBOFDL010000017.1:0-20584 GCA_051646985.1 Bacteroidales bacterium
ACACTGACAATAAGGTGGCGATGGCGGTGGGGTTCCACTCCTTCCCATACCGAACAGGCTTGTTAAGCCCACCAGCGCCGATGGTACTGCGAAAGCGGGAGAGTAGGTCGCCGCCTAACTACAGAGTGGATACTTTAGAAATAAAGTGTCCACTTTTTTTATTATAAAAAGATTAGAATATCTATATTAGATTAATGACTAGAAAACGATTTTTTTTTATTTTGTTACTGCTAATTTGCCCTACTTTACTACATGCAAATGATAGTTTGCGATTTAAGATAGGGAAAATGCTTATTATTGGATTTAGAGGCACTGAATTAAACGCTAAAAATCATATTTGTATAGACATACAAAAACATCATATTGCAGGGGTCATATTGTTTGATTATGATGCTCCTAGCAAAAAGCGTGGACGCAATATTACAGATCCTATACAGTTGAAGCGTTTATGTGCTGCTTTACAAAGTTTATCAAATGAAAAACTTTTTATTACGATTGACCAGGAGGGAGGACGAGTGAGTCGATTAAAGCAATCATTAGGATTTGAGCATACAGTTACGGCAAAATTTCTAGGAGAATTAGATAATCTTGATACAACTCGATGGTATGCTCAAAAAACTGCAAAACAATTGAAATATTTGGGCTTTAATCTTAATTTTGCGCCTTGTGTAGATCTTAATGTAAATTCTAATTGTCCTATTATCGGGAAAGTTGAGAGAAGTTTTTCGAATAATCCGAATATAGTTGTTAAGCATTCTCGAGTTTGGATTGAGGAGCATCGCAAGTTGGGAATATATACTGCACTAAAACATTTTCCTGGTCATGGTAGTAGTAGTAGTGATTCACATTTGGGCTTTACGGATGTAAGCGATACTTGGGATGCAAAAGAATTAACGCCTTATAAAGAGTTAATTACTTCTGGATATTGTGATATGATAATGGTTTCGCATGTTTTTAATAAAAATCTAGATTCTAATTTTCCTGCGACCTTATCGCATAAAATGATTGATGGTATAATACGTCAAAAGTTAGAATATAAAGGTTTGGTAGTAACAGATGATATGGCAATGGGGGCAATTGTGGACCACTACTCTCTTGAGATAGCACTTGAAAAGGCTGTAAATGCGGGAGCCGATATGTTGATTCTTAGTAATAATGGGAAACTATATGATGCGCAAATTACATCAAAGGCAATAGATATTATATACAATTTGGTTTTACAAAAGCGCATTGCAGTTAGTAGAATAAATAGTGCGTATGAGAGGGTTAAGAGAATGAAGTCGTTGCTGTAAATTGTGTATTTCAAACTCTTAGCCAGATATATTTTTTCATTGATGAGTTAATTTATTTTAGTCGCAATGAATTCATTATATCACAAACTTTGGCTTAAAATTCTATGTTTATCGGAAAATAAATTAGAGATTATTTGATGATTAAACTAATTTTTAGCGTTGGAGACTTTATGAAAATTTCTGAGACACTTATATTTGCAATGTGTCTTTTTACAGAGATTTGAGTTGTATTATATCTTGCATTGTAGGGGTGTTGTTTGAAAAAAACTTACGATAAATTTTTTTGTACATTTTCTTCCAAATTATATTCTAAAAAGATATAGATTTTTCTATGGTATGTTGATCATCAGGTTTACTATCTTGACATTCATCTTTTCAATTTCACCTCGCTTTCTCTTAGCGCAAAGAGTAGGAGCATGGCGAGACCATTTTGCATATACAAAAGGGATAGATGTCGTGGTGTTGCCAAAGCATTTCTTATGTGCTACATCTGATGGATTAATATTTGTTGATGAAGAGTTAACGACTATTTCAAAGGTAAATGGCTTAAGTGATGTTGGTCTTAGTGCAATGATGTACAATGCTAGTCTGGGTACGATTATAGTGGGCTATGAAAGTGGACTAATAGATGTCTTATCAAGTGCAAATCCGGATAAAATTATTGCACAAAATAATAATTTTACTATCACTGCTTGGAAAAATAGTAATAAGTATGGGAGTAAAAAGATTCATAAATTTTTGCAAGTAGGACACAAAATATATGCAGCAACGGCTTCTTGTATCTTGGAGTTAGATGGACGCGAAGTGACGGCGGACTTTAGTATTGATGAGCAGAGTGATACCCTTGCAGTGTTTGACCTTGTTCTGTATAAGGATTTTTTGGTGGCTGCAACACACAAAGGCTTATACGTTGTACATAAGGATAATCCTCAACTTTATTATTATAAAATATGGGAAAAACGCTTGCCAAATACGCATGTTATTTCATTAGCGGTGTATGAAGATAAATTGTATGCGCTTCAATCGAATGGGAACTTATTAGTTACTACGGATTTGTTGAACTTTGCACAACAAAAAATATATTCTCAAGCCTTAAGTTTAAGTCTAGCAGAGGGAGATTTATGGCTTGCTACGGCAACCGCTTTACATAATGTTTTTAGCCCAAAAAAAACATTGACAACTTATTCTGGAATTACCAAATTTTCGCCTTTTCGCATAGTTAGTCGAGGAAATCAAAGGTTAATTGCAGATAAATTATTGGGAGGGGTATTTGTAAATGCAAACACCCGATTTAGTGCATTACTGCCAAATGGGATGCTTCAGAATGATATTGATTTTGTAACTCAGCAAGGTGGCGTAATACTCGGAACTACTTCTAACTCATTGAGTCTTTTGCCTCAACAAGGCAAGTGGAGATCTATTGTCGATAATTTGAGAGAAGTGAATGCGTCAATTATCAATCCAAATAATCAAAATCAGTTTTTTTTAAGTACATCAAGTGGAGTAGCACAAGTGTCAAATCAAACACTTGAAGGCTTGTATTTAAATAATCAAAATGTACAAGCAATGGCATTTAGTAGTTCAAATTATCTTTTTGCATTTTCCTCGCAAAGTACTACTCCCGTAAATATACGAAGTGCAAATGGAGATTGGGAAAGTCTTTTGATAGATAATTTGCAGTATCAAAATTTAGGAAATTGTGTTTTTAATGAAGAACTATTTGTAGGTATTGCTAATAAAAATCGCATCTATGTCTATAATCTAAAGGATAAAATCGCAAAAGTTTTTTCCGTTCAATTAAATACTGGTGAAAATTTTATGAATACTAATATCTTATCGATTTCTACAGATCGCAATGGAGAGTTGTGGGTGGGAACAGAAGAGGGCGTTGTAGTATATCCCTATATTAATCCCAATCTTAGTGATACTCCTACAGCTATTCGGGTGCGTGTACCTACCGAAATTGATGGTTATGCTTCATACTTGTTAATGTATGAGAAAGTAACTGCAATTGCTGTGGATGGAGGTAATCGAAAATGGTTTGGAACGAATAATGCAGGAGTATTTTTGCAAAGCGATGATGGAGTAGAGCAAATATATGCTTTTAGCGAACATAATAGTCCACTTCCATCTAACAAAATTTTGTCAATTACTATAAATAGTGAAACCGGAGAAGTCCTTTTCGCAACGGATAAAGGTATGGTAGGCTATTATTCTGATGCTGTTGAGGGGCGAAATAACTTCAATGAAGCAAAAGTTTACCCTAATCCTGCACGTCCTAATATGAATGAAGTGACAATTACGAACTTAATGGAAAATTCGTCTTTACGTATTACTGATGTGGGAGGTAATTTGGTGTTTTTTGGCATAGCCAATGGCGGCAGTATTACATGGGACTTGCGCAGCCTTACTGGCAAACGTGTTGCTACGGGAATATATCTTATTTTTTTATCCGATAAATCAGCAAATAAAGGAAAGGTCTTAAAACTCTTGGTTGTAAACTAATCTAGATGCAGCGCGTGGAAAAAGTTAAAGGAATTGTCTTGCATACAATTAAATACGGAGAATCTAGTATTATTGCTTATGTATATACTAATTTACATGGACGAAAAACATATTTATTTCGGAATGTTCGAACAGTTGCCTCTCGTAGAAGAAATCCTGTTATTCAACCCCTATTTTTACTTGATATAGAAACATGTCATAGCCGAAAACTTGGAGGAATGTCTACTGCTAAAGAGGTGCGTCCGTCTGTAAACTTACAATCAATTCCTTTTGATGTTCGTAAAAATGCAATAGCATTATTCCTCGGAGAAGTACTCTACAAGTTAGTGCGTGAGGAAGAGGATAATCCCGCCTTATTTGATTTTATGTATCACCACATCTTGTGGTTAGATTCTATCCAAGAAAGTATTTCTCACTTTCACCTGTACTTTTTAGTCCAATTAGCACGACATCTTGGATTTTCACCTCGTAGTAATTATAATGACCTTAACTCCTATTTTGATATGCAAAATGGTCTGTTTGTGTCTCAAAAAGATCATCATGCCTTATGCCTGCCTAAGCAAGAGTCTGCCTACTTAGCACAGCTTGCTCAATGTGGCATTGAAGATTTGTTTAAACTCAATATTTTGCGAACTCAACGTAATACATTACTACGAATGTTATTAAATTATTATTCAACACATCTTGGAATGGAAAATCCCATTCATTCTTTAGATGTACTTGAAGAAGTATTTTCACCATAAAAAAACAATCTGTGAAATGAAGATAATTAATACTAATGCGGAGTTGCATCAATACTTGCACCATGCAAAAGATGTAGGATTTGTTCCCACGATGGGAGCACTTCATCAAGGGCATCTATCACTTGTGGAGCGAAGTAAGAAAGAGTCTCAAACTACAGTGGTCAGTATATTTGTTAATCCAACACAGTTTAATGACAAGGAGGATTTAGAACGCTACCCTCGCACGTTAAATGAAGATATTGCAATGCTTGAGCAAATAGGCTGTGATATTGTATATGCACCAACTGAACTAGAAGTCTATCCAATACTAGATACTCGCGTATTTAATTTTGGTTTCTTGGATCAAGTAATGGAAGGCAAGCATAGACAAGGTCACTTTAATGGAGTTGCACAAGTGGTAAGTCGCCTTTTTGATTTGATAAAGCCTCAACGTGCCTATTTTGGAGAAAAAGACTTTCAACAGTTAGTGATTATTCGAGCAATGTCACAACAATTTAATATCCCTGTCGAGATTGTATCTTGCCCTATTGTACGAGAAGCCGATGGATTGGCAATGAGTTCTCGTAATGTCTTACTTACCTCAAAACAGAGAGCAGCCTCTCCTCTTATTTCACACACGTTATTTGCTGCCGCAGATAAGATTTGTACTATGGAATTAGAGGATCTCAGACAATGGGTTATTACGACGATTAATAGCAATGTCGAATTACGAGTAGAGTATTTTGAGATCGTGAATGCACTTACCTTACAAGCAGTAAACTCGTTTAATGAATCCTGCTCTAAACAAGCGTGTATTGCAGTACAAGTCGGAGCAATTCGCTTGATTGATAATGTGCGATTATAAGCAATAATCTTATTTTGCAAACTTACTGTATGTGAATTTAAGAGCGATAATTGTGTTTAATAAAGCTCGCTGTTTACTTTTAATATATCGTTGTATTTTGGATAAAAAAACCGATATTTGCATTCGCTAAATTAAAAAGCAATAAGTCCCATAGACACTCATACAAGCATAATAATATATGGAGTACAGTGATATATTTATACCTGTTTCGGAGCCTTTGCAAAAAATGCAAATAAGTCATTCTGCAGAAAAAATTAATAATCACCTTAAGTTTGCTTTGCATGGCTTCGAATGGGAGTGGTTGTCCAAATTCAAAATAGCTCTTGTTGGTCTACGAAAAATAGGTGCTCCTAATAGTTTCAGTACTCTTCGTGAAACACTTTACAGCCTTTACTCTCCAGCAAAAACTCCTGCATTTATTGACCTTGGAGACATAGAAATTTCCACAAAGTCAAATAATGAAAAAATAATATTCGCCCTACAAAAAACACTTTTACAAGGAGTGCTCCCTATTGTTATTTGTGAAAATATGCACGCCTCTATTCTTGTTTATGAAGCCCTTAAAAGTCTTGAAAAAAAAAATGCGACCTCATTTATTCTCCCTCATGCCAATCTAGGTGATGCAACCCAACCTCTTTCTGACACAAGTATATTAGCCCATTTGATGTGTGATTATGAGCGAGAACTTGAAACTCTTAATGTAATTGGATATCAAAATTATTTAACATCATCGAGTGACGTCCAAGAGTTACAATCTCGTTATTGCGAATTACTTCGACTTAGTGCCATTAGAGATAATCCTTTTTTAGCAGAACCTTTACTTCGACAATCTCATATGACCGCTTTGAGCCTTAATGCTATTCGAGGAAGTGATGCTCCTGCTACCTATCATCCTCAGCCAAATGGATTATATGCTGAAGAGGCTTGTCGCTTAATGCGCATATCTGCTCTGTCTAATCAATTACGAGCAACCTATATTGGAGGATTCTCTTTGTCTACAGACGTACATGGTATAACCGCCTCTCTTTTAGCTCAAATAATTTGGCATATAATTGAAGGACAAGTTCTAAAAGTAGAAGAAAGTCCAAATAAGGAAAATTCCTGTCGTAAAATTCAAGTACAAGTCGGACGAGGGCAAAAAATTGTATTCTATCAAGGTAAAATAACACAAAGATGGTGGATGGAGATTCCTATAACACAATCAAGCACTACGTATTTACTGCCGTGTCTTTCTGATGATTATACCCAAGCCGCACATGGAGAAATTCCGTTAAGATGGCTTTGGCACTATAAAAAGATGGACAATAAAGAGTAAATGAATGTTGAAAGGCATAACCGTTAAGTAGTGCAAAAATATCTATAATGTGCAAAAAATAAAGTTGTTAATAACTTGTTGTTGTGGAATTTTGCATACCTTTGTCCCCCGATGGAAAAGTCAGCAAGATCGACACAGCCGATTTATTGCTGTGCTTGTAATGTTTCTAGGAGGATTGAGTTGTTATGCTCAGCATAATACGCAAATTGCTCATTATGAATTTGGCAACGTTCTTTATAATCCAGCAAGTGCTGGCAAGGGAGAGAAGATTGAGGCGATTTTTATTCAGCGCTCTCAATATATGGGTTTTGAAGGTTCCCCTTCAACTTGGATGTTAAGTCTTGCTACTCCATTTCAAGTTGTAAACACAAAACATGGCATTTCGCTATTCGTTGAAAGTGATAAAATAGGGAATTTTGATAATATAGCCTTTAATTTTGGTTATGCTTATCATCATGCCTTAACGAAGGGAACCTTAAGTGTAGGATTCGCGTTTGGAGGAATATCTTATCAACTTAAAAATGCAGGAGAGTGGAGTGATAATTCTAATGATCCAGTTGTGCCGCAACAATCAGAAGCTGCTAGTAGTGGATTTGATTTTAATTTTGGAGCCTTTTATAAGGCAAAGGATTGGCATTTTAGCGCGTCTTGCCTTCATGTTAATGAGGCAAAGGTGCTTAATTCAAGTGGAACAGAGAGGTCTTTTCGAATAAAAAGAGCGTTCTTTTTATATGGTGGATATGATTGGCAAACCCCGATAAGCGAATTGCAATTAAGCCCAAATGCATTGTTTTCGTTTACTAATTTAGCCAAGCCTCAGTTTGCATTTGGAGGACGTTTGCTGTATAAAGGGCGATATTGGGGAGGGTTGTCCTATCGAATAAAAGACGCTCTTGGAGCAATGTTAGGAATGTCAATAGGGAAGGATTTTCGCATAGGGGTTGCATATGAATATTCCTTGTCAAAATTAATAGGAGTGAATAGTGGAAATTTGGAATTGTTTGCTTCATATTCATTTGAAGTCAAATTTTCAAAAAAAGAAAAAAGATACAAAAGTCTAAGGTTTTTATAAAATATAGTACACAGTAGTCCATGTGGTTTACAAAAAAGAAATTTAAAATTGCGTGCGGAGTTTTTTTCGCAGTAATTGTTGCGTCCTCAGCAGAAATAGGAGGGGAATTAATAGGTGTTCAAGGGCGAATGTTAAAACAAAAGGAACTGCCTCCATTTGGAATGGTATTGATCCCTCAAGGAAGTTTCAATATGGGACTCAATGATCAAGATGCAATTTCCTCAATGAATGCTCCGATGAAAACAGTTGCCGTTGATGCTTTTTGGATTGATCAAACTGAGATAACAAATAATGAATATCGACAATTTGTCACATACGTTTTTGACTCCATCTCTCGAAGACTTCTTTCGGAGCAATTTGAAGAGTTTGTGATTACCGAAGATCGTATGGGAAATCCAATTGACCCACCCTTGATTAATTGGCTCCCAAAGATTAATGCTCAAAATCCTGACTATGCAGAAGTTCTTGCCGCATTGTATTCTAATAAAGCTCGTTTTTTGACAGGTCCTGCATTGAGGGTAGATAAGTTAGTTTATGATTATATTCGTATTGATTATACGAAAGCAATGCATAAAGCAAGAAAGGTGGATGAAGGAGAGGAAGAGGAAGAAGAGGAAGGATTCATTATTAATGAAAGTGTTTTAGTATATCCAGATACTTTAGTCTGGATGAGAGACTTTGAATATGCTTATAATGAGCCATTTGCGTTACGTTACTATATTCATCCTGCATATGATGATTATCCTGTAGTGGGAGTTAATTGGCGACAAGCTACTGCTTTTACATTTTGGCGCACAAAAATGGGACAAGAATACTCTCTTAAAAATAAGCGAATGATTCCTCACGATTATCGACTACCTACTGAAGCTGAATGGGAGTATGCTGCTCGAGGCGGATTTGAACAACAAATGTATCCATGGGGTGGACCTTATACATATAATCGTGTTGGATGCTATTTGGCAAACTTTTTGCCAATGCGCTCGCGTTATTCAATTGATGGAGGAACTCGGACTTTGCCAGTTGGCAGTTATCAACCAAATGATTTTGGCTTGTTTGATATGGCAGGAAATGTGGCAGAATGGACCTCAAGTAGTTTTGATGAACATGCTCATAACTTTGTCAATGAATTAAACCCTGTTTATACCTATCACACAAAAGAGGGAGACCCTTTAGCTATGACTAGAAAGACGGTAAAAGGAGGGTCTTGGAAGGATATTGCGTATTTTCTTCAATGTGGAACTCGTACGTTTGAATATCAAGACACTTGTAAATCCTATATCGGATTTAGGTGTGTTCGATCTTATTTAGGAAGATAAATTTTAATTAAATTACTTAAGAATGGCTACTTCGTTTACTGATACTGCTGCATGGAAGAGTTTTATGATAAAATTTGGGGGCATCGCAGGTTCTGTGGTTGTTGTGGGAGCACTTTTTAAAATTATGCACTGGCCTGGTGCAGGGATAATGTTGACTATTGGAATGGGGACAGAAGTTGTTATTTTTCTACTGTCTGCGCTAGATAATTTTCATCCAGAACCAGATTGGAGTCTAGTATATCCGGAATTGAATGCTGAGGAAGAGGATCATGGAGTTCCTAAAAAAACGGTTAAACGTAAAGAGACTTCAACTAAGTCTCTAAAATCCGACTTAGTTTCTAAGAGCAAGGCTCTTGACCGAGATATGCCGTTACCTGTGCATAGTGAATTCGCGCATTCGGATTTGAACGTTCTATCTGCTGTGGGGAGTCTTGACCTTAAAGATCTAAATTTGGGCGATTTGTCAAAAGGACTAAATAATTTGTCAAAAACAACCTCAAATCTAAATGATTTATCAACGGTATTAACTTCTGCAAATCATTTGTCTGAAAAGATGCAAGAGGCATCTTTATCTGTCGGTAATTTTTCGCAGTCTTATGAAAATTCATCACAAGTATTGTCGGAATCTGTTCATATACTAGTTGATAGTTATCAAGATACCGCAAAAATTTTGACTGACTCTGGGAAGAGAGTGCAAGAAGATTTAACAACGTCTGTTGTGCATATTGCAGAAATGATGTCTTCTGCCAAAAATAATTTTGCTGAAACGTTTTCTCTTATTGATCAAGAGGCAACACAAACGCTTGGCAGTTTGAAGCAAACAGGAGGGGCATATTCTCAACAAATAGAGCAACTCAATAAAAATATGACAGCACTTAATACAGCGTATGAACTACAGACAAAGGAAATTGTCGGCTATCATAAACATACGTCTAGAATGGGCGAACATTTGGATACCTTTGTTCGTGATTTAGAAAAATCGGTAAGTGATAATAGTAAATTACAAAAGGGAATGGAGCGTCTTAATGATAGCATTGCTGAATTGAATGACATTTACGGCAATATGTTATCTACAATACAGTTGACTACTGGAAAGAAGTAGAATTATAGCGAGCGACCTATACATAAAAATATTTGATATAAAATGAGCGGAGGAGGAAAAGAGACAACGCGACAGAAAATGATTGGACTAATGTATTTAGTCCTGTTGGCTATGCTAGCAATGAATGTGTCTGCTGAGGTATTGAATGCTTTTAGTTTATTTGAAGAGCGTCTGTCTGAGACACTTCGAGTTATGAATGAGAAAAATGATTTAACTGAAAGCATTTTTAGGCAAGCTTTGAGTGAAAATAAAGAACGAGTAGGTCCTTGGTTCGATAAAGCGTTGAGGATAAGAGATGAGTCTCGGAAAATGATTGCTTATGTAGAGCAAATTAAAGTGTCTCTAGTTCAGATTGGGGATGGTTTAGATGCTGCAGCTATTGAAAATGATAAAGTTAATGGGGAGAATATTGTAAATATCGGCTCAACAGATCCGAGTAGTGATTTATTGGTGCGACAAGGAAAAGGAGTAGAATTAAAAGAAAAAATAGCACAGTATAAATCTACTGTTTTGTCCTTTGTTAATCCGAAATCAAAAGATTTGTTGGCAAGTCTAGAAAAAACACTAGCAACTCCTAAGGTTATTTCAAAAGAGGGAGGCTTAGAAAAAGAGTGGGAAGTGGCTACATTTTCAGACATACCTTTAATAGCTGCTGTTCCTCTATTAACAAAAATACAAGGAGATATTTTAACTTGTGAAGCTGACGTTATGGGGCATCTTTTGAGTCAAGTGGATGTGGGAACTGTAAAAATAGATAATTTTGACCCAGTAGTACAATCTACATCGGATTATGTATTAAAAGGAGGAGCCTTTGAAGCAAAGATATTTTTAGCAGCCTCCGATAAATCGTTGCAACCAAGTGTGGTTGTTAATGGACAAACATTGAAAACCGTTAATGGGAAAGCAGAATTTAAGGCATCCGCAAATAAACTAGGAGAGCAAACACTTAGAGGGACTATAACCTTAAATGGCAAACCATATCCATTTACATATAATTATATGGTTGCTGAGCCTAACGTTGTTGTGTCTCCAACAAAAATGAATGTTCTTTATCGAGGAGTTCCCAATCCTGTTGATATTTCTGCAGCAGGAATTCCAGATAATAAGGTGCGGATTAATGTAGCAAATGGCACGTTGTCAAAAGTAGGAGCAAATTATATGATTGTGCCTGGAGAGGGAAATGCTTGTGATGTAAGTATTTCTGCCGAGGTTAATGGAGTTGCTACAAATATGGGAAAAAAAAGTTTTCGGGTTAAAAGTGTGCCTATTCCTATGCCAGAGATGGACGGAGTGAATGGGAAGTCGGCCTCGAGACAACAACTTTCTGCCTCACAAGGTATTAGAGCAGTCATGCCTCCAGATTTTGATTTTGACTTGAAGTTTACAGTAAAATCTTTTGTCGTATTTGCTTCTATAGATGGTTATGTTAGAGAAGAAATGGCTACGGGTTTAATGTTTACCGAAAAGCAAAAACAAATAATTCGCAAATTAGCACCAGGTCAACGTTTAAGTATTACAGATATAAAAGCAACAGGACCTGATGGGAAAATTATTGATTTACCTGATTTAAGTATAAAAGTACGATAACCATGTCACGCCTTTATGTTAACGGAGTGATTTTTTTAAGTTTTATTTCATTATGAAAACATTAGTTGTTTTTTTTGTTGCTTTATTATTATTGCTGACAAATGGGTATAGTCAAACTCCTGCACCCGGTGGTGCATTCAAACGCCCAGGAGAAGTTAAGAAAAATTTGGCTGTTGATGGCCTTTTTAAAAAACAAACGATTGTCACTCGTCAACCGTTATCTTATCCTCGAATTAGAGAGGCAGATATTATTTGGCAAAAGCGTATTTGGCGAGTAATAGACTTAAGAGAAAAAATTAATCATCCCTTGTATTATCCTACAGATGAATTGACTTTACGTAAAAGTTTAATACAAACGTTGGTTGAGGCTGTACGTAATGGAGAAATTCGCGCATTTGATCCAGATGAAGATGACGAGTTTACAACACTTGTTTCTCCTCAGGATTTAAGTAAGCGTTTTGATGCGACAGATAAGCAAGAAAAACGACAAAAATTGGATGGAAGTGGAGATACTACTATTCTGATAAGGGGAACATATAATTGGGATGAAGTTGGGGAAATTATTGTTAAAGAGGACTGGTTTTTTGATAAGCATTACTCAAGAATGATGGTGCGTATTGTTGGAATATGTCCGATTAGGTTATATAAGAAAGCATTAAATACTGCAGGTGGTGGAGAAGAGGAAGAGGATGCTGAAATTCAAAAGAAGCAACTTTTTTGGATCCACTATGATGAAGCTCGTAATGTTCTAGCACGTACTCCTGCTTATATGCCGAATAATGATGCTACAAATCTTTCTTACGATGACTTGTTTAATACTCGTCGTTTTAACTCTTATATTACAAAAGAATCAAACGTTCATAATAATCGTCCTATTGCAAGTTATACTGCGAATGGCTATGTTGCTCTATTAGAATCAGAGAGAATTAAAAACTCTATTTTGAATTGGGAGCATGATTTGTGGGAGTTTTAAAAAAAAACTATGATTTATAAAAGAAGCAGGAGTAAAATCCTGCTTTTTTTATAAAAAATAGCATTTTGTGAAATATTCGTCAATATTTATTTATAAAATTTATGGCTTTACAATGTGGTATTGTAGGTTTGCCAAATGTGGGTAAGTCTACTCTTTTTAATTGCTTGAGCAATGCAAAGGCGCAAGCAGCAAATTTTCCTTTTTGTACGATAGAGCCAAATGTGGGGGTGATTACTGTACCGGATGATAGGCTTAATAAACTTGCTAAGTTAGTAAATCCTCAACGAGTTTTACCTACTACAGTTGAGATTGTGGATATTGCCGGCTTAGTAAAAGGAGCAAGTAATGGCGAAGGATTGGGAAATAAATTCCTTGCAAATATCCGCGAAACTGATGCAATTATTCATGTATTACGGTGCTTTGATAATGAAAATATTGTTCATGTAGATGGTGTTGTGAATCCAATAAATGATAAGGAAATTATTGATTTGGAGCTGCAAATAAAAGACCTTGAAGCGATAGAGACTCGCATTGCTCGTGTACAAAAGCAAGCACAAACAGGAGATAAAGATGCAAAACGTATGTATAACTTATTATTTAAATATCAAGAGGCACTTAAAGAGGGAAAACCTGCAAGAAGTGTGCTTCTTGATAATAAAGAGGATGAAAAATTAGCTAAAGAGTTTTTTTTGCTTACGAATAAGCCTGTGCTTTATGTTTGTAATGTGGATGAACAAAGTGCAGTTAATGGGAATAAGTATGTTGATATGGTTAAAAATGCAATTAAAGAAGAAAATGCAGAATATTTGATTGTTGCCGCTAAAACAGAAGAAGAAATTGTAGAATTAGATAGTTTTGAGGAACGTCAAATGTTTTTGGAGGAACTTGGATTAAAAGAATCTGGACTTGCTCGACTAATAAGAATGGCATATAAATTACTTGAACTTGAAACTTATTTTACTGCCGGAGTACAAGAGGTTAGAGCCTGGACTTATCCAAAACACACAAAAGCCCCACAAGCGGCAGGAATTATTCATACAGATTTTGAAAAAGGCTTTATTCGTGCAGAGGTTATTCATTATGAAGACTATGTAAAGTATGGATCGGAGAGTGCTTGTCGTGATGCTGGAAAACTATCGATTGAAGGGAAAGAATATATGGTTCAGGATGGAGATATTATGCATTTTAGATTTAATGTGTAACTATTTAATAAATATACGAATCCAATACTCTTGGAAATTCCTGTTTTTATTTGTTATTCTTTTTTATGCAGGATCTTTAGTTGCTCAAAGACGTTTCCCTAGAGAAAAGCCACAATTAATTGTTCAAATTGTAGTTGGACAATTGCGTGCAGATTACTTTTTACGTTTTCAAGAAAATTTATCTGAGGAGGGATTTAAAATCTTGATTACTGAAGGAGCATTTTGCCAAAATGCACGCTATGGTTACTTGCTTACTCAAACGGCCTCTGGCCTTGCGACTATTGCGACAGGAGCAATGCCATCTTCACATGGTATTGTAGCAAATAAATGGTATGATCGAACAAAAAAAGAACAGCACAACGTATGTGTTGATAGGCAGTATAAACTTGTCGAAAGCAATAATGATTATTTGCGAAAAACGCCTTATGACTTAGTGGTATCTACCTTTGCAGATGAATTAAAGTTGCTTAATTATAAATCAAAGATTATAGGGATTGGAATAGAACCAGAGGAGGCAATTTTACTTACAGGTCATAATGCTGATGCAATTTATTGGTTTGATGATGATAATGGAAAATTTGTGAGCAGTAAATATTATTTACAAAAACTGCCAGTATGGGTAAAGGATTTTAATAATAAAGAAATTGGAGATTTATATCTTGAACGTAAGTGGGAAAGTTTATTGCCGGCTTCACAATATCTAGGTTATACTTTGGAAACCCTACAACTTACGGAAAAGCAAAAATTTATTGTTAAACCGTCAGAGGTTAATAAAAAAGGATTGCCTACTAGAAAATTTTTAAAAAACTCTCCATTTGGAGACAATTTAGTAAAAGATTTCGCTATATCTGCTATAGTGGGCGAGAGTTTAGGGCAAACGTCGAATCCTGATATGATTAGTATTTATTTTAGTGGGATTCGTAATATTGCAAATCAAAAAGGACAATTGTCTGTGCAGGTTGAGGATGCATTTTATCGTATGGATGAAAATATAAAATATTTACTTGCATTTTTACAGGACTATGTGGGAAAAGAAAATTTACTCTTAGTATTGACCTCAGATCATGGCGCAAGTCTTTCTTGTGAATATTTGAAGCAAGTTAAAATGCAGTGTGGGAGTTTCGATTATGCAAAGGCAAGTATTTTACTTCGAAGTTATTTAGGAATTATATATGGAAAAGGAGATTGGATACACTCTTTTTCTGCAAAGCAGCTGTATTTAAATCAACAATTAATTGAAGATTCGAATTTAAATTTGAATGAGATTCAAGAGCGTTCTGCAAAATTTTTGTTGCAATTTACGGGGATTTCTAATGCTGTTCCTGCCTATACATTAGCCTCAGGAATGGCTTTTTGCGGAATTTTACAAAGTATGCAAAATAGTTATTATCCAAAGCGTTCTCCCGATGTTATGATTAATCTTGAGAGTGGATGGAACGATGGAGAAGATTCCCTTGGAGCTAATTCTGCCTATTCTTATGATGTTCACGTTCCTCTGATTTTTTATGGTTGGCGAGTTAAACGTAAGACAATTTCTAGGCCTATAGATATGAGTGATATTGCTCCCTCATTATCCACTTTGGTTGGGATTCCCTTTCCTGATGCTGCAAGTGGAAGAGTTATTCAAGAATTGATCGATTAAAACCATTCTCTATTGAACACAGTAAAATTGCTATATGTAGCAACTATATTTCATTTTTTTCTTGCAATATTTCCGTATAACTATGTTCGTATTTATCGCTCTATCTCTTGAATAGGTTGAATACAGCCTTGTAGTCGAAGAAAAACTTTTGCTAATGTACAAATGTCTTTTTCGCAATATTGTACTATGCGAGACAAATTTTTTTCAATATAATAAACTTCTGCTACTTGACTGCCATCAATATCATCTTTGGGAGTAGGAATATCAAATACTTTTGCTAATAAATTAAGAGAGGTATAGTGTTTATAGTCTCCAAATTTCCATAACTCCATTGTGTCTAAAAATGATGTTTCCCAGGGTTTTTTATTTTGCACATTCAGTATCTTTGGCAAAGATAATCCGTGTATAAGTAAACGTCTTGCAATAAAGGGAAAATCAAATTCCTTCCCATTATGTGCACAAAGTCGCATATTGGGGCGTGCTTGCTGAAATGAGTTAAGTGTATTTATAAAATTAACCAATAGATCAAGTTCATTTGCATCATAAAATGACTTTATGCGTAATATGGAATCACTCCCTTTCTTTTTGATGTAGCCTGCAGATATACAAACAATTTTTCCAAACTCAGCATAAATCCCGGCTTTTTGATAAGCATTTTCTGCATCTTGTTCTGGTGTTCGCCAAGAAGAAGATTTTTTATCCCATAAACTTGCATAATCGGGAGAGAGTTCCTTAAAATTTGCACAAAGTGGAACGGTTTCAATATCTAAAAAAAATACATTATCAAATGAGGTTATATTTTGCATATTTTGAGACGTTTATATTCCATATAGGATTGTAAAATAATACATGCACTTATTTTATCGATCGTTTCTTTTTGGCGACGTGCCATTTTCTTTACTCCCATTTCTAATATAGTACGTTGTGCCATTTTTGAGGTAAAACGTTCATCATATTGGCTAATTTTTAATTTAGGAAAAGACTTTTCTAGTTGCTTTACAAATTGCGTAGCCGCTTCCGCTGCTTCTGCTGGCTTTCCATTGAGATTTATTGGATTTCCTACAACAATCTCATCCACGTTTTCGGAAGATAAATAGGACTTTAAAAACAGAATGGTATCAGATGGAGATAGCGTTGTTAGAGCGTTGGCAATTAATTGTAATTCATCGGTAGATGCAATTCCGATGCGCTTTTTTCCATAGTCAAGGGCAATGATTTTTCCCAATTTATTTATTTACTTGAAATCTTCGGTCATTATCTTTGAAAAATGCTGTGATTTGTCGTGCTGCAGCTAAGCCTGCATTAATATTTGCTTCAGCGGTTTCGGCACCAATTTTTTTTGGGGTTGAAAAAACACGAGAGTTAAATTTTTCCGCTAAAATAGATTGTGCATTAGCTGCTACATCTGTAGCATACTTTAAATCTGGACGTTCCTCGAAAACTTTGATTAGTTCCTCTTCACAAATCACTTCTTTCCGAGCTGTATTGATAAGACAAGCTCCTTTTGGCATACTTGAGAGAAGAGTGTAGCCAATGGATTTTTTAGTTTGCTCAGTAACTGGGATATGCAATGAAATGTAATCACAAGACGCATATAATTCCTCAGTAGAAGTAACGCTTTTTACTCCATCATTTTTTGTGGTTTCTGAATTTACAAAGGGATCAAATGTCCAAACCTCCATTCCAAAACCGTGCGCTAATTTTGCAACTAATCGACCTATATTGCCATAGGCATGAATCCCCAAGCGCTTACCCTTGAGTTCTCCTCCTGTTCCTTGTGCAAAAGTATTTCGAGCCATATATACCATTAATGCTAAGGTTAATTCTGCTACAGCATTAGAATTCTGTCCTGGAGTATTCATGGCTACAATGTTTCTTGCAGAACAAGCGGATAGGTCTAAATTGTCATAACCTGCGCCTGCGCGGACAATAATTTTCAAATTATTTGCTTTTTCAATAATTTCGTTATCGATTTTATCACTACGTACAATAAGAGCGTCAACATCTGCAATAGCAGTTTGAAGTTGAGTTTTATCAGTGTATTTTTCTAGTAGAGTCGTTTCGATTCCATTTTGTAAAAAAATTGCTTTGATGCCATCAATGGCTTCTTTCGCAAAGGGTTTTTCAGTGGCGATAAGGGCTTTCATCATACGTTTCTAATATTAAAAAGAGATTATAATGATTTTTTTTCAAACTCTCGCATACAGTCTACTAAGGCTTGTACGCTGCTTGCAGGCAAAGCATTGTAGGTAGATGCTCGAAATCCGCCAACAGAGCGATGCCCTTTAATTCCAATCATATTTTCCGCTTGTGCGACTTTCATAAAATCTATTTCTTTGCCTTTATATTTTTCGGTCATTACAAAGCAAATATTCATTAGAGAGCGAGATTGTTTTTCTGCGGTTCCTACAAACATTTCACTTTCATTATCTAAATAATCGTATAAAATATTTGCTTTCGCTTGATTCAACTTTTGTGTTTGGATTAGACCTCCTTGAGCCTTAATCCAGCGTAGAGTTTGCATCATAGCATAAATTGCAAAAACTGGAGGTGTGTTAAAGAGCGATTTTTCGGCGATATGAGTGCGATAATCTAACATTGTTGGAATTGTGCGATTAACTTTTCCGAGCAAATCCTCTCGAACAATGACAAATGTTACTCCTGCTGGACCTACATTTTTTTGAGCTCCACCATAAATTAATCCATATTTAGAAATATCGACAGGACGACTCATAATATCACTACTCATATCTGCGCATAAGGTAATCGGAGAGTCAATATCTTGGTGTAATTCTGTGCCATAAATGGTGTTGTTGGTAGTAATATGTAAGTAGTCTGCTTCGTGAGGGATATTTTTTATTTCAGGGTAATATGAATAATTTTTATCTGCAGAAGATCCGATAATATTCACTTCTCCAAATAAATTTGCCTCTTTTGCTGCTTTTTTTGCCCAGACTCCAGTTTCTAAATATGCCGCTTGTTTGTTTAGCAAATTATAGGGTAGCATACAAAATTGCAAACTTGCTCCTCCTCCTAAAAATAGTACATGATAACCTGTTGGAATATTTAAGAGTTCCTTCCAAAGGGCAATACACTCCTCGTTGATTTGATCAAAATCTTTACTCCTATGTGAAATTTCAAGAAGAGAGAGTCCTGTTTCATTTAGATTCAAAACGGCATTTGCGGTTTCTTCAATAGTGATGCGTGGTAAGATACAAGGACCTGCGTTAAAATTGTGTACGTGTGTCATAATTATAAATGATTTTGTGCGTAAAGGAGGGAGAATTAAAATTCTCTATATTTCCGAAGCCATAGATTTAGATCTCTTTGATTTTTTAGATTTCTTTTTTTTCTTTTTGATACCAACGGATTTTTTTCCTTTTTTCTTTTTGAGAGCCGCTTTTTTCTTTGCTGCCATGCGCGCTGCTCTTTCTTCCAATTTTTTTGCTTCAACTTCAGCCGCTAATGCAAGTGCTGCAACTTCAGCCGCAGCAAGAGAGTCTGCTTTTTGTTTTTCTAGGGCCATTTGTCTTGCAATTTCTTTGTCTAGTTCAGCCTTTGCGGTTAAAACCTGTTGTCTAACTTTCATTCGGATTCCAGAACGTTTTTTTGCAAACTCATTATATTCTTTTCGCGATAAAACTTTCTTTATATCCTTATCTCTAGCCTCTTCAAGTTTGTCAAAAATAGTAGCCTCTTTTTTTTTGCTTTTACTTTTTGCTCGTTTTATTGGATTTACAGGTTGAGATAAAGTCAATTCTTGTAATTGTATCTCATATTGCAACATAATTTCATCAAGAGCCGCTAATGTATTATCCTCCTTGATATATACTCTTTGCCTAATTTCTGAGCCAATTAAGTTGGCTCGGAAGTCAGGGGTCGAAATCCGTACTAAGGAAGAATCTCCTAGTTGAATTTTTTTCTTAGGGGCTGCAATGACAAAGAAAGAACAAGTGAGTAAAAGAAAATAGAGTGAAAGGTGCTTCATCAGTGTGGAAACAATTATAAGTTGAAAATCTACGATTAGTAGTCTTATTATGGTGCGCAAAGTTAATGTTTTTTTATTGAAAAATAATGCGCTAAGGATTTACAGAGTTTTTCCTTTAGTTATTGAATTATATCTATTACAATTAGCAATAGTATGAGTTCAAAAAACATTAAAGATATCTCAAAATAATATGAAAGATTAATTGCACATATTCTGTAATACTTTTATGTTTTGCTGTTGTAAAACTATCGGACGTTGTTTTGAAGAATTACATCTCATAGTATATTTTTTTACAAAAAAAACTCCTCTTCTACTTATTGAGAGTCAAAGTATAATTTTAACGAACTATTGTATTTATAGATTTTAGTGTTTTACAAAAAAAACAATAAATGGCGACTCAACACATCGTTTTTTCTACTACATTTGCTCAAATTTTTATAACTCCTTATGAAAGTCTTAAAATTTGGAGGCACCTCAGTAGGTAGCCCTGAGCGTATGAAAGCGCTCCCTTCGTTAATTGTAAACAAAGAACCTAAAATTGTTGTGCTCTCTGCAATGAGTGGTACTACAAATAGTTTAGTTGAAATTGCTTCGCTATTTTATCAAGGCAAAATGCAAGAGATTGCGACGGCTATAAAAAACATAGAAGAAAGATATGCAATTGTAATTGAAGAATTATACACAAGTGAGGAGTATAAAAACCAAGCAACGACTTTGATGAAGGAGCGATTTGATATGCTCCGCAACTTCACAGTACAGGATTTCTCGGAAAAGGATGAACGAGTAATCTTGGCACAAGGAGAGTTGATGAGTACCGCTTTACAAAACCTTTACCTTAATGAACAAGGCGTGCCATCAATACTCCTTCCAGCACTCAACTTCATGCGCAAAGACCAACGTGATGAGCCAGACATGTACTTTATCCGTGAGATAATTAATCGAGAATTAGCAAAGTATCCCGATTGTAAATTGTTTATTACACAGGGATATATATGCCGAAATT
>JBOFDL010000018.1:0-8456 GCA_051646985.1 Bacteroidales bacterium
CTAATAAACTTACTGGAGGCAGCAGTACTGCCAGCGTTGTGCCTTGTGCTGCATGTTGAGAGAAACCAAAAAAAAACACTAAGGCTGGCACCATAATAATACCTCCACCAACCCCAATTAAGCCACTAAATGCTCCAGCTGCAACTCCTAATAAAAGTAGAGCAATTTCCTTCATTATTGATTCTGTGTGTTGGTTTTTTTCAAAAAATCAATGTCTACCAAAGGAGGCCGCTCCCAAGTTAATTTTTTTCCAAATCCAAGGCGATTATCTGTAAGTTTAGCCCAAATAGGCTCTAGTACCCAAAATGTAGTTTCAAGTAGAATCGCATAAGGAAACCGTTTTAGATAGGTTTTGCTAGCCACGCTCAATAATTCCTTTTCTGGTTGGAACGCTAATCCTTGAATTTGTATGCCTTGAATTTTTCCAACTTCTTTAGTCTCTAATGCAATGTTGCCTCCAACATACATATTGTGTGCCAAATCTTGGACATGTTTTGTCTTTAAGTTAGAGGTAAAAACAAAACAATTCTCCAATTCCAAATAAGCATAAAAAACAGTACTGCAATATGGTTCATCATTTACAGATGTCGCCAATGTAAGCACATGATGCTTGCGAATTATTTTTAAAAACTGTAGAGGCAGCATTTTAGTTCACTTCACAAACTACATTCGGCAGAAATTCTTTACGCAAACTAATCTTAGATTTAATTTGCGAAGGCAATCTAAGTCTAGATTGCAAAATTCTATTTTCGCTTCCACCATCTTCGAACGGCTTCCTCTTCTTCTTTAGAGGTAGGGATGGAGTTAGAATCGGTGGAGTCTATAGGTGAAACTGTCGCTGTTTTGGGCAAAGAAGTTTCTATCGTAGTAGGTTTAGATTCTGGGACTACTATAGGGACAACTACAGGTGTTGGAACTGAAGGTGTTGTTGGTATTGGATTGCTTTGTTGAGGTTGCATTGTCTTAGGTGGCGAAATAGAATATCGTGGAATCCCTCCATCAGTAGGCAGAGGAATCGTTGTTTGAGGTGTTGCCGTGCCAATAACGCTTCGAAAGACACTTTGTGGAATGTCTGTAGCAGGATTAGTTGGAACTGGTATGTCGCCTGTGCCTAATCTACTGGAGAAATGGGCTTCAAGATACATCGTGCTATAAACAATCGGTATTCCCAAATCAAACACATATTGTGTTCCCGCTTCTTTTGAAGCAATCGTAAATTTGGTCATTATTAAGCGTCCTTCATACATCGAAAAATCCATATCCTTTAACTCCGCTTGGTAAAATGCTTGTTTGAATTTGCGAGCTGATTTAATATCTACATTCAACAGATAGTAGCCAAATCGTGAGGAAAGTAGGAATGCTTCATCATCGGGATAATAACGAACAATTTTAAAGTCTCGTATGGACAAGTTTGCGCGTTCTTGTCGTTTAAATTCTTCAAAACATGAATTGGCTGCATGCTGAATTTTCAAGTTGCGGTTTGTTACTTTTATACGCTGTACATAAGCGGAGCTTTTTTCGTATTCTCCTTTCACTAAGAAACGATACATCTGAGATTCTACATATCGTCGAATAATTGTATCCACTGGTTCTTTTAGATTTGCCTTAAATATAAAGACATTTGCGTTGGATAATTCTAAAAAAAGTTGGCTTGCTTCTTCATATCGTTGCTCTTTAAATAAACTATAGGCACGAAATTCCAATTCGACAAGGTCTTTGTCAGAGCGAGAAACATTTGGCATAATAACTTCCTTAACGCCTCGATTATCTGCGGAAATAAAGGTTGTTTTTTTACGTACAGTTGTTTTTTTCTTTCCTGTTTTTTTTATTGTTTTAGGTTGGCTTACACATACTGACGTGAAAAGACTAAAACAAAAAAGTAATATGATTGTTCTGAATGAGTTACGACACATTTTTTTCATAGTAACTAGAAAATTTACAAAGCGAAAGCACAAAGATAGAAAAAAAAATTGAGCAATACTCCCATTGACTTTAACATTGTGAAACATTACAATCCAAGTTCTATCTGGGCTCGAAATTCCCAGCACGTAGGTGAAAGAAATTTTGCACTAGCATAGTGATTATATGATATGTCTGCTTGTAATTTGAGTGAGTGTCCAATAATATATTTGGTGATGCCAAATGTACTTTGGTGTCGTTGTAAATACTGAACGGATTCTTTGATATTATTATGAGGAATAAGCATTGAATTGCGTATGGCAAACTCCCAATTGCGTTTAAGTAAATAACTAGTTTGTAAATTGAGGCCGTCTCCATTATAAATGTAGCCTCCTGTGTATTGAGCCCTGTTGCAGTAACGTCTCATATAGTCTGCATAAAAAGCCCATCCTTGATATTTCATGATAAAGTCAACAAAGTAAGTGTGAAGACTGCGAGTCTCATTATTGGTAAATAATTCCCCTCTAGTTCCTTTAGAACGTAAGGTTCTGTCATTAAAACTATAGGTTCCTGCAAAGAGTATTTTTAAGTTCTCCTCTCGCTCAAAATCTCCTTCAATAACATCTCCTAAGGCTTTGAACCGCCCAAGTGGAAATAACTCTAGTCGACTGGTATAGCATAATCCACTATTTTTTGATTTTGTATAATTACGTCCCTCTCCTAAAGTTATAGAGCCTTTGGTAGAGAGATTAAAGTCAGCGAAAAGAGTTTTGTGATACTCACCAAACAGCCCAAAGTCTCGGTCAATATTAAACTCACTGTTGACAATACTTCGGTCAATAAACTGCAATGCGCTAGAGGAGTTAACACGAGCTCGGTTGGCACGAATTTTGGTTTGCCCAAAGCCTACGTTCCATGTAGAGTTTGGGATATAATAAACCATTGCATCGCGTACAATATTAACATTTCCATTAGGTAATTCTGCTGCATCGTAAGGGGTAAAGCCCAATTGTATCGAGTAGGCAAGTTGAGGGGAGTAGATATATCCATCAAGACGTAATCGTAGTCGTTTTACTCGTGCCTCTATATCAGTTTGCGAAAAATCATTGTTACTGTAGAAACCAACCATATTCTGCATCCGAAATCGAAGAGTCATTTTATAACTATTGTTTGCGGGTTGAAAACTTATACCTTTTCCTATCTCAATATTGGGCAAATTGTTTAGAACTTCTGCAATTTCATACATAGAGTCAAGAAGATTTACAGAGGCTTTATTTTGGGGAGTATTAATTTCCACTCCATTTTCTAGAGATTGCTTTATCGTTTCGATCAACGAATTTTCTTGTTGTGCAGATATGGTTAACGACTGGAGTACGCCAAGACAAAGGAAAAAAAAATATTTTTGCATATGATAGTAGAGGAAAATTAGGAGTTAGTCACTGCTATCATTGAAGCATTACTGCTCATTATTTGTTTAATCTTTGACGGACTGCTTCAAATAATACAGCGGTGCTTGCAGCACTTACATTGAGAGAGGCAATACTGCCACACAAAGGAATTTTGACTAATATATCGGCAATTCGCAATAGTTCATTTGATATACCATCTTCCTCTGAACCAAATATTAAGACAGTTGGACTGTCTAGTTGTATTTCATAAAGTGATTGCTCCCCTTTTTCGGTTGCAGCGACAATTTGTAATCCACTATTACGGAGAAAAGATAATGCTCCTCGTAAGCTAGGAACTCTGCATACAGGTACGATATTGAGTGCTCCTGCTGAAGATTTAAGTGCATCTCCATTGATTTGAGCAGTTCCTTTATTGGGAATTATAATAGCGTGCACTCCTGCACATTCTGCAGAGCGAGCAATTGCACCAAAATTACGTACATCGGTAATTCCATCGAGTAATAAAACTAATGGCATTTTACCTTGTTCAATAACGCGAATGATAACTTCCTCTAGATTAGCGTATTCAATAAGAGAAGCATATGCTACAACTCCTTGATGCGCTTTAGAGGTAAGAGCATTAAGTTTTTCAAGGGGAACGTACTGTATTGGTACTTGATGTATATTAAGAGCTGTAATAAGTTGATGTGCAAGTTCGCCATCTAGTCCTTTTCTTATCAGGACTTTATCCAGTTCTTTTCCATTTTGTACAGCCTCTAGTATGGGGCGAATTCCAAAAAGTATATTTTGTGGACGAGTTTGCGGTTTGTGAGATTTGAAAAAATGAGAATTCATTATGATAAAAAAAAAGTACTAGAATAAATTAGAAGTAATGATAATATAAAATTGATTGTTTCATATTAAAGAGGCCTTTTTTAGAGCAATAGATGCAGTTTTTAATTTCTGCACTGTACCTACATCATGCCAAAGAGTGTCCTCTATATTATAGCCAACGATACGGTGCTGTTTTGCGAGAAAAAGATAGACTTCTACAATAGAAAAAACTTTTCCAAATGGGGAAAGTAAATCAAAGATTTTTGGATTTATTAAATGAATGCCCCCAAATGCTAAGGGTGAGAGATTTTTGTCCGACAGAACAATTTTTTCCTCTGCAGTTTTAGTATTGCGCCAACCACATAATTGTCCATCATCGTTAAACAAAAAATAACGTGATGATTTTCGTTGACTAACAGCAAGTACGGATAAAGCAGACGTTGCGTTATATTGTCCAAGGAGTTTCTGTACTGAAAACGATGTAATAATATCTACATTATACATCAAAAAAGGTTCATTTCCTTTTAGCGATTCTGCTGCATGAAGTAATCCCCCTCCTGTATCGAGTAACATATCGCGCTCATTAGAAATAGTAATATGACAGCCGAAATTGTTGTGCTTATTTAGAAATTCTTCTATTTGCTCATGGAAATGATGAGTATTTATCACAAATTCGGTAATCCCTTGAGCTATAAGGTTGCGAATATTATGTTCTAAGAGAGGCGTGCCATTTATTGGCACAAGTGCTTTGGGGATTTTTTGAGTTATGGGATACAGCCGAGTTCCCAAACCTGCGGACAAGATAAATGCTTTCATTTATGGACTACAAATCGTGCGTTATTTTTTGCTCTCTATGTGTAATTTGTATCTCAATGTCTGAAAATTTCTCACGCAAATGCTTTGCCATATTTTGTGCTGAATATACTGAGCGATGTTGTCCGCCAGTGCATCCAAAACTGACCATAAGATGCTTAAATCCTCTTGCAGTATAACGCTCCACAGCAGTGTCAAGCAATGCATAGGTGTGATGTAGAAAGGATTGCATTTCTGTGCTATTATCTAGGTGTTTAGCCACTGGAGCATCTAAGCCTGTAAGAAAGCGAAATTGTTCCTCTCGGCCAGGATTGGGAATACTACGACAGTCAAATACAAAGCCTCCTCCATTGCCAGATGTGTCTTTTGGATAGCCTACTCGATACGAGAAACTTTTAATATCTACTCGCAAGCAATGCTTATTTGAGATGGATTGAGGATTTTTATTTTTGCATATTGTCTGCAACAATGTTGCTAAGTAGGGCGTTTTTAAGATTTCTAGAATATCCGTATTTAATAAATTTTGTAGATTTTTTAAGGCAAATGGAACACTTTGCAGGAAATGACTTTTACGTTCAAAATATCCCCGAAATCCATAGGCTCCTAGCGTTTGTAGCGAGCGTAATAATGCATAGGATAAGAGTTTGGATTGAACTTCTTTTAAACTCAATGAAATATACGGAACTGTATTTTTTACATAATGTTGTAGTAGTTCTTCTCGTAATTCATCAGAAAAATTGGCTTTGGCTTGATATAAAAATGAGGCTACATCGTATAGAGGAGGTCCTTTTCTTCCTGCCTGATAATCAATGAAATATGGTTTGTTCTTGTGCCACATAACATTGCGTGATTGAAAATCCCGGAGCATAAAGCAACTATTTTCTACAGCGGAAAAGAATGTGGTAAGACGTACAAAATCTGCCTCTAATTGGTCTTCATTAAAATCTTCTATGGTAGGCTTTAAGAAATAATATTTAAAATAGTTCAAGTCCCACATAATGGAACGAACACTCCATGTACTTTGAGGATAACATTGTGAAAAATCTAAGTTTTGGGCTCCTATGAACTGCATACGAGGAAGTTCTGCAATTGTTGCAAGAAGCATTGATTTTTCTTTTGAAGAAAAAATGCCTTTAACTCGCCCTTCTTCTATCTCATCAAATAACGCATTACTTCCTAAGTCTTCCTGTAAATAGTATGTTCCACAATCAGAAATTGCTAATACCTTTGGAGTATTAAGTTTTTGTTTCTCAAAATGCTTTGATAATTGGATAAATGCTTTGTTCTCACTTAGGTTTTGTCCATAGCAAGCAATTGCGATTTTATTTTTAGACATCAAACGAAAATAACGCCGATTAGAGCCTGCTTGAGTTAGTTCTTGTGAACCGCATAATGCTTCTGCGCTCCATTGCTCAAATAATTTGACTAATTCGGATAGCATTTTTATGATGTAGATAATTTAATTGCATTACGCCAACAGATTATCAGCGAACATTAACAAAGGTAAAACATCTTTTTTATTATCTTGATAAGATGTGTACATATTCTTTTATGTTGGGCAGATTTCTAATGTTTTATTAATTAAAATCTCAACCCAAAGGTGAGGATGAAATTACTTTGTAAAATATTATAAAATATTTTCTCAGAGTGCATCGTATATCCGTGATACATATAAGCGTTGTCTTTTTGAGAGGAGATAGAGTAGGCGAAGTCAAAAAAAGCAAATTTTCCACGATAGCCAGCACCTGCAGAGTAGGTATAAATAGTCCCATTTTTTTCTATGTCCTTAGTGTATGGATTCCCATAATAAGCAAATCCTGCTCGTAGTGCAATATTTTCATAATTTACTTCTCCTCCGAAGCGTAAATTGCTGACATTTTTGTAGTAGGTTTGTATTGCCTCGTTTGCCTCAGTGAAATCATCCTTTAGACTACGTTCATTGCGCATCTTGATGCTTGAATAATCTGTATATTCATAATCGAAACTTAATATGCTTCGCCATGAAGAGCCTTGTTCGCCAAAGGTATAAGCAATGCCTGTCATAATATTTAATGGAGTCTGGATACGGTAATCAAATGAAGGAGATCGGCGCACAAGACTGGTATCAAAATTTACAAAACTTGTACGCAATGCCGTAGCATAACTATCGGTCATACTCAAGAATGTAGGGGTGTGAATGGAGATTCCAAGACGCAATCCCGATAAAAAATCTTGATTTGCAAAAGGTCGTCCAATGAGACCAAATTTGAAGTTGTAGCCTGTGCCTCGCATTTCAAATTGCTTACTGTATCTAAATTCATTAAAGTGAGAGTTTCCTTCAACAAGACTTTCTGAGTCAAGAACTTCTTCTCCATAGGATATTCTTCGTATGCCAAGCGTTGCTCCGAAATAAAAGACATGAGCAATGTTTCCGCCTATACTAAAATCAAATTCGCCCATTGAACCCCATGATTCTGTTAGTCGTTTTTGAGTGGTTTTGTCATTTTGTTTGAGGATTCCTTGCCAATGATTTGATATGGTATCATAACCTATTAAATTGCCATAATAGGACATTTCTCCCTCTATTGATTTTTTGTCGTTATTTGCTACATCTGCAAAATAGGCAATATATGAATTATTGTAATTAATAAAACCTCCTTTGACAGTGGTGCGTTCATTAAAACTATTTAATGTGTTATATGTGCCTCCAATATTGATGCTGACTAAACTATTATCTCCTAAACCTGTGCGTATTACTCCAATTATTCCAAAATTTCCTAAGCCAAATTGATAGTGATTATCTTTGGAATTATTACCCATATAATTAGTCGAAACATTATTATAATTCATATTTGGACTAATCGTAAACTCGTTTGAGCGATATACTCCAATTCCAGCAGGATTAAATGTTAGAGTAGAAGCATCGCCACCAAGAGCCACAAACGCTCCGCCCATTGATGTAAAACGTGCTGTGCCAGCATGAAAATTACGGGAAAAACGAAGAGCCTCGACTTCATTTTGAGCCCAAATGTTAAGAGAAAATAGAATAAATATGCTAAAGAAAATTCTTTTCATAATGTACCCTCCTCCTTTGTATGAGTTTGAAAAAATAATTGTTGGAACCGATAATCTTAGCAATGTTCAAATATACACATTTTTTGCTTTTTTGTTGTTCTCGCCATTTTTGCAAAAAAATAATTGTATTTTTGCAAAAAGAATTTAAAATTTAAATTATGAGCAAGTTGAAAATTGCTGTTGTAAGTTACGGAAATATTGGGCGTTATACAGTAGAGGCATTGGCAGAAGCCAAAGATATGGAATTAGTAGGTGTAGTGCGCCGTGCGGAATCGCTAGGAGATCTCCCTTTAGAATTAACCAATGTAAAGGTGGTTAGTAATATTGCTGACTTAGGCAAAGTTGATGTTGCTATTTTGTGTAGCCCAACTCGCAGTATTCCTGAAGTAGCCAAAGCATTACTAGCGCAAGGCATTTGCACAGTAGATAGTTTTGACATTCATGGACAACCACTTTGGGACTTACATC
>JBOFDL010000019.1:0-2545 GCA_051646985.1 Bacteroidales bacterium
AAGGGCAAAAAATAGACTGGTATCGGGAGAGAATAATCTGCGACTATCGAGCAGTAGGTGGCTAATGTTGGGGTTCTTCTTATTGTTTGCTTTGCCTTTGATGGTGCTGGCAATTTGTTGAAGACTATAGTGAGGCATAGATAATGGCAGAGATAAACGAGTATATAAGTTTTGCAAAGGTAAAAAAAATGTCATTAGCAAATTTGGCTAATTGTTTTGATATGTAATCTCAAACTATACAAAGTTTTTTCACATACGTTTATATGTACATAGCGTATTTTGGCTAAATTTGCAGTCGTTTATTTATGATTTAAATTATGTTGTATATTTTCAAAAAAGAGTTGATAAATTTTTTTTCTTCACTCACAGGTTATATTGCTATTGCGGTATTTTTATTTGTATGCAGTTGGTTTTTGTGGCTCTCTCCTAATGAGTTTAATGTGCTTGATACGGGGTATGCCAATATTGACGGGTTGTTTATTATTGCTCCTTGGGCCTTACTATTCCTAGTCCCAGCGATTACAATGCGCAGTTTTTCTGAAGAGCGTAAAACGGGAACTATTGAAATGCTGCACACTCGCCCCATTACGGATACGCACTTAGTATTGGGGAAATTTTTTGCCATTATAGTCGTTATTTCTATGAGTTTATTGCCTAGCTTCCTTTATTTATATACAGTGTGGACACTTGGAAGTCCTGTTGGGAATGTTGATGCTGCTGCTTTTTTTGGTGCACTTATGGGATTATTTTTGTTGGCATCTTGTTATGCTGCAATAGGAATCTTTGCCTCTTCTCTTACAGACAGTCAGATTGCAGCCTTTCTATTGACGGCAATTATGTGTTTTTTTCTATATGTTGGCTTCGATGGAGTGGCCAGTTTAAAAGGACTTAAGCATATCAATGATATTATTACTTCCTTTGGAATTAAGGAACATTATAGTTCAATTAGTCGAGGAGTTATTGTTTTGTATGACATTGTGTACTTTTTGGGAGTGATTGCTCTGTTTATTGTAGCGGCTCGTCTTCGCCTTCGTGCACGAATGTGGTAGGGGGCGCGTAATTATGGAAGTACAGATACATCACTCGTGGAAGACAGTTTTAGCAGCAGAGTTTGAACAGCCTTATTTTGCCGACATTGTATATAAAATTAAGGAAGAGTATACTTCTGGTAAAATAATTTATCCTGTTGGAAAAAATATCTTTGCGGCATTTGAACAAACCCCTTTTGACAAAGTGCGCGTCGTATTATTAGGACAAGACCCTTATCATGGCGTAGGGCAGGCGCATGGATTATCTTTCTCTGTCCCGAAGGGAATAAAGCCCCCTCCATCTCTGCAAAATGTTTTTAAGGAGCTTGCCACAGATGTTGAAGGATTTGTTGCTCCATCACATGGTTGTTTAGAGGCTTGGTCTGCACAAGGAGTTTTTCTGCTTAATTCAATACTCACGGTACGAACTACTGAGCCAGGCTCACATCGCAATTTAGGCTGGCAAATTTTTACAGATGCTGTTATTCGTACTATATCTGAAAAAAAAGCAGGAGTAGTTTTTTTACTATGGGGAAAATTTGCACAAGAAAAAACAAAATTAATTGATACCCAAAAACATTTTGTGCTACAAGCCGCTCATCCTTCTCCTTTGGCACGAGGTGCATTTTTTGGCTGTAGGCATTTTTCAAAAACAAATCAAATATTAACAAGTCAAGGTAAAAAAATAATTGACTGGTCTTTATAAATAATTTAATAAAATGAAAAAAGCAGTTTTTGCAGGTTCATTTAATCCATTTTCGGTTGGTCATTATGATATTTCATTGCGCGCCTTATCGCTATTTGACCACCTTATTATTGCCATAGGAGTGAATCTTGATAAACAAGAAGAAGGGTTAAAGCCTGCTTCTCGAAAGGAACAAATCCAAAATGTGTTTTTGCATGAGCCTCGTGTACAAGTTGAACAATATGAAGGACTTACAATTGAATTTTGTAAAGCAATTGGAGCCACTCATCTCGTACGAGGAGTACGTAATGTAAATGACTTTTATGCAGAACAATCCATTGCTCAAGCTAATAGAGGTCTTTTCCCTAATATTGATACAATTATTCTCTTTGCGGCTTCACAGCATAGTTTTGTAAGTTCTACAATCATACGAGAGATACAACGAAATGGCGGGGATGCAAGTATTTTTTTGCCTTGAGTTAAAATAATAAGGCTTTTTCTCTCCTCCCAAAAAAAAGGAGCAAATTTAATATTTACTCCTTTTCTTTCGCTGCTTCAATGTTTGGTTACTTTACTTCTTCAAAATCTACATCAGTAACCTCTTTGTCCTTTCCGTTTGCACTATCTTGGGCATTGTCGGTTGGGTTTGTATTTCCTCCAGCAGTTTGTTGTTGTTCATTCATAGCCTTGTATAACTCTTCAGAGGCGGCTTGCCATGCAGTATTCATTGCTTCTGTTGCTTGGTCAATAGCTGCAACATCTTGTGACTTGTGTGCCTCTTTTAATTTTTCCAAAGCTGCTTCTATTGGTGCTTTTTTGTCAGCAGAAATTT
>JBOFDL010000020.1:0-1925 GCA_051646985.1 Bacteroidales bacterium
TTACGATTAACTTCTAATCCAAAACCATACAAGTTTTTAGAGATACTCGTGCTTTTTGCATCACTTTTTAAATTATTATATTTATACAAACTACTCCAAATCACACCAGTTAGAATGCTATTGATTTTGGAGAACAATCTTAATTTTCCTCCAATAGTAATATGCAAAGTGTCAATCCGCTGCATACAAAAATTAACGTCAACTCCAATATTTCCAACAATAAGATAAGGAATATTAATAGCAATATCTAGACGTTGCCAATTCTTACTAGGGCTACTCCATTCCAAAGAGTACTCCTCTCCTCCACCAAAAACATTAGTTAAAAAAATATCCGCCTCGCCTTGTAATCTTATCCGCTGATTTTCATCACTATAAAATGCAAATAAGCCATTTGCATAATTTGCGTTTTTTTTTTCCACCCAACTAAAAAGATTCGCTTTATGCATTCTAAATTCAATTGAAGAAGGTTGAGTTGTTTGCAAAAAACTCAAATTATTTATATTTCGGTCAATTGACTGTACATAAGTTTCAGAATATAATTTAGGTTTTCGTAAACCTAAATAACGAGGTAGAAATTTAGGGCGAAGACGAAGTTCACCCTTTACAATAAAAGTGTCAATTACAATCTTGTTGCCTCTATCGCAACGAAACACAGCACTCCAAAATAATGAATCAATCTGAATACTGTCAAATTGAGCCCAAACAAATGGATAACCACTGTTTTCATAATAACATACAAATCGCTGAATAACTTTATTGTACAATTGTTCATCTGCAGGTTTACCAACAAATTTTTGCAAATTAATTCCCGCTTGCATCAACCATTCTTGTTCTGTGGGGGAGGCGGAAATACTACGCACTGTGGGAAAGTTTGCCATAGTATTCATTACATTAACCATAAATAGTAACAACAGCACACAAACTCTCATATTGTGACTATCTTAAATAGTATATGTGAACGAGACAAGAGAAAATGGCAACTTTCTACTCAAAGATAAGAGATAACATAAACGATCTCATCTGCATCTTATCGATAGCGCTAGGGAATTGCTCATAGCCTACTAAAGTTCTAGGAGAAAGCGTATTTAGCATACCTGCAACATATCGTAATTCTACAGACATTTTAAAAAAATATGCATATATATCTACTCCAGCTCCAATAGTATAAGCAATATCTAGTGGATTTAATGCGACATACAACTTTCGACTTTCATTAAAGTCTTTTAATGCAGCAACATCAAAATAAGGCACTAAGCCGCCCACCATGTAGGGACGAAAATCACTATTACGCCTAGCCTTATATTTAAGCATAATAGGCATCTCTAGAAGTACCGATTCTAATTGCATAGACGCAATCAGAGTATTATTCTCGTAATAATTTAATTTTCGGGTTCCAAAAGTTGGGCCTAGTTGAAGGCGAACACTTAAATTTTGATGTAATCGATAGTCCAGTAAAGCAGAAACGCCTAATGCAGGTGAAAGTTCCGCAATATCAACAAAAAAAACTTGATTAAGATTAGAAATTACTTTATAGTCAAGAGCCCCAAAATTCAGTGTGAAGCCAAAATGAAGCCTCTTTTCATGATCATACTGTTGCATTGTAAAACGCTTAAGAAGCATTTGATGCGGAGGAATGGGCGGAGCATTATCATCGAAAAACGATGATGTGTAAAGAGGTTTTTTATTATAAGATTTATGTGCTGTAACTCCTCCATTATTGCCAGGATTTGGCACAAGTGATTGTTTTGATTGTGCAAAAATATTTGCTCCACTTAAGAGCAAATAGAAAATATAGAATATGATTTTTATTTTCACGTTATTTGCGGACTTCATAAATAGTGGCTAATCCCATTGTTAAAGAACGGACTTGCAGTACTTCAAATCCAACGCTTCTCAATTCAGTTATAAACTCCTTTTGAGATGGA
>JBOFDL010000021.1:0-3549 GCA_051646985.1 Bacteroidales bacterium
TCCTATGTGAATAACCTTGTCCTTTCCGTAACGCAAACGCAAGTAACGAGTGTAAATGTCGGCAGGAATATACACTCCTGCAAGATGCCCAATATGCACAGGTCCATTGGCATAAGGGAGGGCAGAGGTAATGAGATAGTGTTCAGGTTGTTTGTGCATAATAGTATTGGTTTCTAGAGAAATTCTTGCAAAGGTACATTTTTTGTATTTTTGTAGAAACTATTTTCTAAAAATGTCATCATTCATTTATCCCCCATATCTTAAGCGAGGCAATACCATTGGTATTTGTGCAATGGCAGGCGCAATTTCTAAAGAAAATTTAGCCCTTGCAATTGCAGTATTTAAAGCTTGGGGTTTAAATATTCAATTAAGTCCTCATGTAGAGGGGCGACATCATCAATTTTCGGGGACAGACATAGAACGAGCCGAAGACTTACAAAGCCTCATCAATAATCCCAACATCAAGGCTATCATTTCGGCACGAGGGGGTTATGGTTGCGCTCGCATACTCCCTTTGATAGATTTATCGCCCTTAAAAGATAAGCCCAAATGGATAATTGGCTACAGCGATATTACAGCGATTCACTGTGCTTTACAAGGCATCAATATTGCCTCACTGCACTCCACTATGCCAATAAATTTTGATGATGTAAAAGGCGTAGAAAGTCTGCGAACAGCACTATTTGGGGAAAACATAGGACAAACTATCATATCACATCCATTAAATATTCATGGGATAGCAAAAGGCCGTCTAGTAGGAGGCAATCTTTCTGTTTTGTATAGTTTACAGAGTACACCTTATGAATTCTTATCTGAAAACACAATTCTTTTCATAGAAGATATTGGAGAATATTTGTATCACATTGACCGCATGATGATGAATTTAAAACTAAGTGGAAAACTAAATAAAATTAAAGCAATATTAGTAGGCGGAATGAGCAATATGAAGGATAATGAACCTCCATTTTCTGCCTCTGCCTATGATGTTATTCACGCACACTGTACAGAACTCAATATTCCCTTAGTATTTGAATTTCCTGCGGGACATCAAGTGCCAAATACAGCGATGTGTTTTGGCAAAAATGTAGTACTATCCGTACAGGAAAATCTTACCACGCTAGAATACGAATAAACAGCAGAACTTTCATAGCGTTCTCACTCTAGAATTTTATAGCTATCTTTGCAGAATTTTATAGGCGGCGCCCCCCCTATAAAAAAGATATATTTTACTATGATTTCACAAGATAATTTAGTTATGGGTAAAGATTGCTTAAAAACATGACACGTAACTTTTTATTAATAATGAGCATAATACTACTTGCTCATTCCCCTTTATTCTCTCAATTTTACTACGTAGAAGACTGCAAAAATTCCACAGGTATATTTACCCCTAAGGAAGATGCACCGGGCTATACCTCAGGCAAGATAGATGCCGAAGGAGATGGTTGGCTACGACTTACAAACGGCATAAAAGACAAAAAAGGCTATGTTCTAGCGAAAGACAGTTATCCATCGAATTTAGGGCTAACCATTGAGTTTGATTTTAAAGTCTGGCATAGTAGTTCTGTACTTGCCGATGGGTTTTCCGTTTTTTTGTTTGATGGCAGTATTACGGACAACAAATTTCAAATTGGATACTCAGGTCGAGCCTTAGGCTATCTTCCAGACCTAGGGAAACCTGGCTTATCAGGTTGTTATCTAGGGGTTGGGATTGATGAATATGGCTTTCACCGAAATTATCTTTTTAATCGCAATGATGGTAGTTTATCTCGCTATGTACATGCCATATCTGTAGGAGGCTCAGAGAGGTCAGGCTATAAATATATAGCAAGTACTTTGGAGCGCTTTCTCGGAACACCTCTTGCTGGAACAACAATTTCTCATGATAAAAGTGCCTCCACTCGCCCTAATGACAATGTGTATTATCGCCGTTTAAGAGTACAAGTAGATCCCGCTCCAACTGGAGTTAATGTATCTGTATTCTTAAAGACTGAAAATACTGAAAACTTTGTAACAATACTGCAAAAAGTACATGTAGATGAAGTCCCATTTCCAACCCTTAGAGTAGGATTTGCAGCCACTACAGGAGGTCTCCTTGCAAATCATGAAGTGCGAAATGTAATGATAAAGACTTCAGGCGACTTAGCGGTTTATAAAAGAGCAGATATCGTTAACTGTATAAAAGAGAACGATGAATTTACAATCGAAACAATTGTATCAAGTGGCATTCTTACCGCCACAAAAGACATCCGTTTGCAGGACACACTCCCTGCTAATTTCACGGTTCTATCTCGCAATATTTCAGGAGGAACATTTAATCCCTCCTTAGAAGAGGAAACAAGCCTTCCTGACGGACGCACAGTATATAGTTATAGCGTAGATGTTCCCGAAGTAGGCACTGCAATTATTTCTTGGAGCGGATATTTTTCCTCACTTACAGCTCCTGCCAAGTTACAGACTTCAGTAAGTATAACTCCCCCTGATGGCTTTATCGACTCCGATTTAGCGGACAACTACTTTAGATTTGCAGCACCACTTCGAGTTGCTTACAAAGGCGAAAATACCAAGACAATTTGCGACAACGAACTTCCATACACATGGAATGGATTAACATTTACAGAAGCAGGCACAAAAACTACAAAATTGTCAACCACTACAGGTTGTGACAGCATAATTGATTGGACATTAAAGGTTCATCCGACTCATTTTTTTTCAGACACCGCAAAGGTATGTATTAGCGATTTGCCCTATATATGGAGAGAGAAAAGTTATACAAATAGTGGCATTTACTCCGACAACTATCTTACCACAGAAGGCTGCGACAGTATTTATCAGTTAAATCTTAATATAGAGCGCATTCCACAAGTACTTTTATTGATGCGAGATACTACAGAGGTCAATATAGGAGACGCCGTAATGCTGTTAGGGAATGCCTCCACAGGAGCAACTCTCAGTTGGGACACTCTTAACTTTACGCCCTCTAACCCTAGAGAAGAAGGCCTATTTAAGTGCATTGCAACCGCTTCCAATGGAATATGTAGTTCATCAAAAGAAGTATATATCAAGGTAGGAAAGACATCTACTCCTACAATCGCGATGAGCGATATTATAGAGTATTTTGATGTAGAGCAGTTTAAACTTCCCAATCTGAGTACATCAGGCAACTTACCTGTTTCCTATGAAGTTCCCGCAAATCAAGGATTAGAGATAGTCGGCAATGAGGTAAAAATCCTAAGCACAACAAACCTAATTGCGTCCGCCTATCATAATGGGAATGAACAATATATCCCCGTAAACTCCACGTTTAATATTCAGATTTTGCCATCTCGTCAAACCATTAACGTTAGAGACACCTCTATTATTTACGGAAGAGGCAATTATATTTTACCCTTTGTTGCAAGCAAAGACTCCATTGTTAAATATCAAGCCCCCTCCAATAATATAATCAGTTTAAGCGGGAAACGCAACGAGATTGTAACAGCGCAAAACATTGGAAACGTAGAGATACACGCTCATTTAGACGTTCCTAATTATCATCCCGTAGATACC
>JBOFDL010000022.1:0-4069 GCA_051646985.1 Bacteroidales bacterium
CATCGTCAAAAGTTGATGCATAAATATCAAATCCGCCCTTACCTCCATGCATATTAGAAGAAAAATACAAGGTCATTCCATCCATAGAAAGAGAGGGGTCTTTAAACGAACAACCAACTTTATTAAACGGCAAAGACTCCGCCTCTCCCCACAACTGATCACTTATTTTCGAAGCACTATACAAATGCAAATCTTGGCTTACTCCTTTATCCTGAATTTTACTTTGAACAAACACCATAAAAGAACCATCAGTACTAAATGCGACGCCTCCCTGTCGGACGGGAGACTTTACCCCAACTTTCGGAATTGGCAAAAATGGGACTACTGCCCCCAATTGAGGCTCACTGCCAGCCCATTCTAATGTCGTCCTCCACATCTTTGGCACACTATGCTTTACATCCCTCACCTCTTTTAGAGGATTATACTTTGGGTCACGAGTAGAAGTAAACACAACACTCTTCCCACCCTTGAAGGCGATAGAAGTTTCACTATACGGGGAATTAAGCCCTTTAACTGGCGAGACAACTGTAGAACTCGGGTCAGAATCTTCTTTTTTCCACAATACGACTTGATCAACATTAGAGACAAAAACTTTAGCCCTTTCATCAGACGGCATCAATTGAATATATTTCAACATCTGCTCCTTAGCCTTTCTATATTCTCCATTATCACGCATAGCCACTGCGTAATTAAACACTAATTTGTAACTCACATTCGGATTTTGCAGTGCAATATCATACCAACGATATGCCTCCGAAAAACTTCTCAAGAGACGACTACACTCTGCGAGTTGCTCAATAGCTCGGATACGACCTTTCAAACCCTTATCAAGCACTTCTTTGTACTTCTTATGAGCAAGTCCATAATTTCCCGCACTAAAAATCTCATCAGCCTCAGTAATGCTCTGCCCAAACGAAAAAGAAAAAAAGAAAGAAAGAATAACTAAAAAGAAAACTCTATGCATCATAGGAAAAAAATTATCTCTGTAATATTAACAAAACTGATTAAACGCAGATTCTACAAAAAAACGCAAAAAAAATAAAGTTTGTACAACATTTAACAAACTCTTTTTTGTCTGTGCAAAGATAAGTCTTTTAATTTTAAAAACAATAGCTTTATTTAGCTATTTTCAGTTTTGCATATTTAAGAAGCAAATTTTTCTTGCCAACTAATTCAAAGTCCACCAATATCTTCACATCGCCAACAACGTCCTCTAAGTCAATAATTTTACCGAATCCAAAGCGTTCATGTTCCACACAAACACCTATTTTTATATCTTCAACAGGAGTAAATTTAAAGGGAGAGTCTGTTGACAATTGAGTTATTCGAGTAAGTTGTTTTTTTTGCGTAAAAGTAGAAGGCAGATTGAGATTAATATTTTTTTTCTTTATAAATTTATAGTCATCAGGATCCTGCGAATAATCTTGCTCATCAAGTTGTGGACGGACTGGCAATGCCAAATAACAATCATCTATTTCTGTCAAGAACCGACTAGGAATTGCACTTATAGACTTTCCCCATCTCATCCGACTTTGCGCAAAAGACAAAGTTGCCTTTATTTTTGCACGAGTAAGAGCGACATAAAACAAACGTCGCTCTTCTTCCTCTTCATTTTTTGAAGAAAGTGGAGTTAGCGACGGAAATAAATTTTCCTCTAAGCCAACAATATAGACATAAGAAAATTCAAGCCCCTTTGCAGAATGAACAGTCATAAGAGCAACTTTATTTTTATCTTCATTTTGTTTTTCATCAGCATCAGTAAGCAAGGCTACATTTTCAAGATATTGACTAAGTTGAGGATTTTCTCCATATTCTTCAAGATGATTTTGACAAAATTCCTTTATCCCATTCAATAAACTCTCAATATTTTGCAAATCCGCCTCTGCCTCTATTGTTTTTTGAGCTCGCAAATTCGCAATAATACCGGATTGATAAGTAACCTCATGTGCAATGTCATAAGCATTTTTTTCTTTGCTTGTTCGAGCAAGTTCATCTATCATTACAAGAAACTGACTCACTTTTTGATAGGCATTGCCTCTCAGCTCTGCCTGTTCTGGCGTCAGACTCAAAATAGCATTCCACATACTTATATTATTATAAGCAGCCGCTTGCTCTATACGCTGAATGGTTGTTGTTCCAATACCTCGTTTTGGATAATTCACAACTCGCTTAAATGCCTCATCGTCATCAGGATTAACCAATAAGCGTAGATATGCTAAAACGTCTTTAACTTCTTTATTTTGATAAAAGGATTTCCCGCCATAAATACGATAAGGAATACTTTTCCTACGAAGAGCATCCTCTAGCAAACGAGACTGTGTATTAGTGCGATACAATATACAAAAATCACTATATTCTACTCGTTGACTATAAACAGTATCATAAATATCTCCAATAACTCGCAATGCTTCCTCTTGATCAGTAAATGATGGAAGTACTGCAATTTTCTCTCCCTCTTCAGCCGTAGAGAAGCATTTTTTTTGCAGTTGATTTGTATTGCGAGCAATCACACAATTTGCAGCATTTACAATTGTTTGTGTAGAGCGATAATTTTGTTCTAATTTGAAGGTATATACATTTGAAAAATCTTTTTGAAAATTCAAAATATTCTCTATTTGAGCTCCACGAAACGAGTAAATGCTTTGAGCATCATCTCCCACGACACAAATATTTTTATGTTGTTGCACCATTTTTTTAACGATAAAATACTGTGCCATATTAGTATCTTGATACTCATCAACTAAAACATACTGAAACTTTTGGCGGTACTTCTCTAAAACCTCAGGATAATCTCTAAAAAGCAAACTTGTATATAGCAGCAAATCATCAAAGTCCATTGCTCCTGCTTTTTTACAGCGACGAGCATATTCAGCATAAATCTCATATACTCTTCCTTTTTGCGCTTGTTCATCACTTTTTCGAATCATCGTATTTGCAGCATAAGCAGCAGGCTGAATAAGATTATTCTTTGCCATTGATATACGCGCCAATATATCTTTTGCTTTATAAGTAGAGTCTGAAAGATTAAACTCTCGCAAAATAGCATTGACTAGAGTGCGGCTATCAGCAGTATCATATATAGTAAAAGTGCTTGGATAGTTTATTTTATCAGACTCTGCACGCAAGATGCGAGAAAAAACAGAATGAAAAGTCCCCATCCATAATTGCTGAGCGTTTACTTCACCGACCACACTTGCAATCCGTTCCTTCATCTCACGGGCTGCTTTGTTAGTAAATGTGAGAGCTAATATTGACCATGGCTTTATGCCTTTTTCAAGCATATAAGCAATGCGATAGGTAAGAACTCGAGTCTTTCCTGAGCCAGCGCCTGCGATAATTAGAGATGAGCCTTGAAAGTTTTCGACTGCTTGACGCTGTACTGCGTTTAATTCATGAAGTATTTTCGACATTGAGGTATTAGGTAGAAATGTATTTTAAGGCTAAAAAAGTTGTTTTACATCTTTTTTAAGTTGATTTATTGCGGCTTCTACAGGACTATCATTATGCAAATTACGGTCCAATAATTTTTGCGCCAATTGCAATGAACTATTTTGAGGTTCAACTTCCATTGCAGATGAATTAACGGCAGAAATAATTGCATTCTTACATGTACAGACCATACGCCATAAATCTACAGAGACATACATTTGCTGCGAGAGATTATGTTCAAACTCTGTGCGTATTGCCTTTACAAGTTCTCCATGAAACTGTGCATTTGTAGAATCTGCTCTACGCAGTCGAAGAACCAATGCTTCGAGAGAAATTCGTTCCAATAACAAAATCAGCCGTTCATGGGCTTGCAGTCTTAATGGCAAAGTAATGGATTTATTTCCTTTTAAAAGTTCAATATTACGCCTTTGATTCTCATTGCGTAATAATCGATGCATTGCAAAATAAGCAGCTCCAAATACCATAAATCCTGCACATAGCATAATAATTATAAACTGCATAAAATCTCCCATTTTTTAATTGGCATTTAATTGTTCTAAAATTTGCTGTTTAATGATCATTTGACGAGGCGAAAAACAAAGACTGCTATTTTTTGAAGATTCCTCAAGACTCAAAAAAC
>JBOFDL010000023.1:0-14719 GCA_051646985.1 Bacteroidales bacterium
CTTCGTTTGTATAATGCTATTTGTTCTCATTATAGTTTATAAACGCGAAAAGATAATGGAAGAATTGAATAAAATATAGAAATGCAGATATAATGAAGGTTGCAATCATTGGATATGGTAAAATGGGTCAAGAAATTGAGCATACTTTATACGAAAGGGGACATGAGATTGGCCTTATTATAGACGTTGATAATCGAATAGAGTTAACATCAAAAAAACTTGCTGGAATTGATGTTGCTATTGAGTTTACGACTCCAGAAACGGCTCCTGAAAACATACTAAATTGCTTTCAAGCGGGAATTCCTGTGGTTTGTGGTTCAACCGGATGGTTAACTCAATTAAATGCTATAAGAAATAAATGCTTGGACTATAAAACAGCTTTTTTTTATGCATCAAATTATAGTTTAGGCGTTAATCTTTTTTTTAAACTAAATCAATATCTAGCAAAAATGATGAATAGAGTGGATTCTTATCAAGTTTCCATAGAGGAAATTCATCACACCGCCAAAAAAGATGCTCCAAGTGGTACTGCAATTACGCTTGCCGAAGACATTTTGTCTGAATATACGTCTTTAAATACATGGAGTTTAGTGCCAAGTGTAAAAGAAAATGAACTGCCTATAAAAAGTATTCGAAGAGATCCATTCCCTGGCATGCATTCCATTCTTTACTCTAGTGAAGTTGATTCTATAAGTATCTCGCATGAGGCAAAAAATCGTAAAGGTTTTGCACTTGGAGCAGTTTTTGCTGCAGAATTTTTGAAAGGAAAGCAAGGTAATTTTGGAATGAGTGATTTGCTGAAATGGGATTAAGTTAATTTTAGATATTATTTCTTCAATTTATCGACTTTGGGTGTAGTTTTTATGACTTAGGATTGATATTTACTTTTCTATAATTTTATAATGATTCGAGTATTTGATATTTTACGCAATAAGTGGTTCAAGTTTGGTTTTTATGGGCTATTATATTTATTTTGGATAATTTGGCTGGGAAATTATTGGTTTACTCCTGGAGTTTTGATAATTTTTGACCTTTATATTAGTAAAAAAGTGCGTTGGGGGTTTTGGAAACCCAAACGTGATGTAGAGGGCAAAAGAAAACGAGACGTAGGAAATATGATATTAGAATGGGTTGATGCAATTATCTTTGCTGTAGTTGCAGCCTCATTTATTCGACACTTTTTTGTTGAAGCTTATACCATCCCAACCTCTTCAATGGAAAAAACAATGATGGTGGGGGATTATCTTTTTGTAAGCAAGTTTGCTTATGGTCCCAAAGTGCCAAATACTCCAATAGCTTTTCCTTTAGTTCATCACACCTTGCCTTTTACACAATATACACCTTCTTTTGTTGAATGGATAAAGAATCCATATCGACGACTTAAGGGCTATAGTACTCTAAAGCGAAATGATATTGTGGTATTTAACTTTCCTGAAGGAGATACAGTAGTTGCAGAACGGCAAAATGAAAGTTATTATAGTTTAATTTTGCAGTATGGTCGCGAAAATATTTGGAATAATTATACCGTTTTAGTTAGACCAATTGATAAATGTGAGAACTATATAAAACGTTGTGTTGCTATTGCTGGAGACTCATTGAAGATTATTGATGGACAATTGTTCATTAATGGAATTGCTGTTGATGATTTTAGAGATATGGAGTATAATTATTTTCTGAAAACGAATGGAACTCCTTTAAATACGAGAACTCTAGATCGTTTAGATATTCCAAAAGCAGATCGTATGTATAGCGCACAGTATAGTATGTACGAAATGCCTCTTACTTCTCAGGATTTAGAAAAGTTGAAGCCTTTGCCTAGTCTTGTTAATATTCAAAAACGAAATAATACATATTCTGAGCACTATTATAGTCGTGTTTTTCCTCAACAAGAAAAATTGGAATGGACTGAGGATAATTATGGACCTATTTATGTGCCTAAATCTGGCGACACACTCTTCCTTACAAAAAATAGTTTGCCATTTTATCGTAGAATTATTGAGGTTTATGAGCAAAATAAATTAGAGGAATCGGATGGGCAATTTTTTATTAATGGAAAAAATACAGACATTTATGTTGTTAAAATGAATTATTACTGGATGATGGGTGATAATAGACATAATTCTCTTGATTCTCGCTTTTGGGGATATGTGCCAGAAAGTCATATTGTCGGTCGAGCGTCATTTATTTGGCTTTCATTAAGTCCTGATAAAAAGTTCCCGGCCAATATTCGCTGGAGAAGATTATTTCGCTTTGTGTGATTACATTAGGTTGTTATCTGCAAAACTAAAATAATTTTTTTGTCCAATAATGATATGATCGAGGAAGTTGATACCTATCGTATTTGCAGCAATTTTAATTTTCTCCGTGAGTTTTATATCTTGCGTACTTGCTTCTAGATTATTAGATGGATGATTATGTGCAACGGCAATAGAGTGAGCTAAATTATCTATACACGTTTTAAGTAAAATACGGATATCTACAGTTGTTTGACTAATTCCTCCTTGCGCAATTTTACAACAATTGATTATATTCAGTTTTGAATTGAACATAATTAACCAAAATTCTTCATGGCGTAAGTCTTGTAATTGAGGACGTATAAATTTTGCAAGTTCAATACTTGTTGTGACGCTTGGATTTTCGATATTACTAGTTCCTTCTCTTCGCTTTCCAAGTTCTAATGCCGCCACAATGGAAATTGCCTTTGCGGCTCCAATTCCTTTGACGTTCATAAGTTCCTTAAGTGTTAATTGTCCCAATTTTTGCAAATTGTTTTGAGACACTCCAAGTATATGCTTGGCAAGTTCCACAGCAGTTTCTGAGTGATTTCCTGTGCCAATAAGGATGGCCAGCAATTCTGCATTACTTAATGTTCTTGCACCATATTTTAAAAGTTTTTCTCGAGGACGGTCTTCCTCTGCCCATTTTTTAATAGGTAACATATCAATCATTAATTATTAAATAATACAAATATACGCTTTTTTTTGCATCTTCTTTGTTTCGCTAAATTGCAGAGATTCAGCGAATTTTGATGTTTTTTTTGTGTCTTGTCTATTGGCGTTTAACATGTAGGTAGTGGATAACGAATTTCTCGTATGTATCTTTGCGCTGCTAAATGCAAAAATAATAATATGTTGAAACAACCAAGAACCTTGCAAGAATTGCTTGCTCAAAGTGTAAATAAATTTACTAATAATGCATGTATCTCATTTGTTGATGGAGATATGATGACTTATAAGCAGTTTGGTGCCAAGGTAAGCGAAGTTCAATCCTTATTGACTTCCTTGGGTATTAGACAAGGGGATAAAGTGGCAATTTTCAGTCATAATATGCCAAATTGGGGAGTTGTTTATTTTGCAATAACTTCTATGGGCGCTATTGCAGTTCCTATTTTACCTGATTTTTCAACTGTAGAGGTAAAAAATGTACTTAATCATTCAGATAGTAAATTGGTTTTTATATCTGAACGATTACAGTCAAAATTAACCGAAATTACTGATTTAAAAATTGAGAATAGGGTATCGCTAGATTCCTTTACTTTACTGGAAGGAAAAAGAGTTTGCGAATTAGAAACAGTTGAAAATATCGTAAAGCCAGATGATTTAGCGGTCATTATTTATACGTCAGGAACTACAGGGAAAAATAAAGGAGTTATGCTTTCGCACCATAATCTTTGTGAACAATTGAAAATGGTGCGGAATTTGCAATCAGTAGAGAAAGAGGATGTTTTTTTATCGCTATTGCCATTATCTCACACTTATGAAAATTCTTTAGGATTACTTTTACCTATTATGTGTGGAGCCGCAATTTATTATTTGGATAAAGTACCTACTCCTGCAGTTTTATTGCCTGCTGTAGCAAAAATTCGACCTACGCACATGCTTACTGTGCCAATGATTATGCAAAAAATTTTTAGAAATAAAATATTGCCTCAACTTACCGCGACTCCTTTGATGCGACTCTTTTATAGCATAACTCCTATGCGAAAATTGATGCATCGCAAAGCTGCGCAAAAGTTGTATGCAACCTTTGGGGGGAATCTTAAATTTTTTGGTATTGGCGGGGCAAAATTAGATGCGACTGTTGAACGCTTTTTGATAGAGGGTAAGGTTTTTCCTTACGCTATTGGCTATGGTCTTACAGAAACAGCGCCTCTGGTTGCAGGAGCAAATCCATCAATGGTTAAACTTGAATCAACAGGTCCTGTTTTGCAAGGAGTCTCAATGAAATTGAATGCGGTAGATAAAAGAACTGGAGTTGGAGAAATTTGGGTGAAGGGCGCAAACGTTATGCGTGGTTATTATAAAGATGATGCTCTTACTGCAGAAGTATTTTCTAAGGATGGTTGGTTTAAGACTGGAGATTTGGGGACATTTGATAATCGTGGTAATTTATATATTAAAGGTCGTCTAAAGAATGTGATTTTGGGAGCAAGTGGAGAAAATATCTATCCAGAAGAAATTGAATCTGTAATTAATAATTTCCGCTTTGTTACAGACTCATTGGTTGTAGAGAAAAAAGGACGTCTAGTTGCAATGGTTCGCTTTAATCATGAGGAGTTAGATGCGAAGATCGAAGAATTGTGTATTGAGGTGAGTCATTATTTAGAGGAGTTGAAGGTAGAGTTACAGAATTATGTTAATTCTCAAGTAAATCGCTTCTCTCAGATTGCAGTAGTAGAAGCCTTAGCAATAGATTTTGAGAAAACCTCTACTCAAAAAATTAAGCGTTACTTATACGTCTAGTATTAAACTTAAAATTTAGAGGGCTTTTTGTTCGTGAAAAAAACATCTTGAGGATATTTCCTTAAGATGTTTTTTTTGTGTGTGCCGTAAAGGAAAAATACTTCTTGTGGAATAAAAATGATATTTTGCTAGAAGTGCTGATGGGTTTATAAGTTGCTTACTTATTAAAACTCTTTGTACTTGTAAAGCTACAGCAGGAGCAGGATTGAGTAATCGCACTTTCCCTCCAGTTATTTTATGAATTGTTTCTTCTAAAAATGGATAGTGAGTGCACCCTAATACGAGTTCATCAATCTGTGCCATCAGCATTGGTTGTAAATATTTATTGAGTAGATTGTATGCTTGTGGCGAGTCAGACTCGCCATTTTCAACTAATTCAACCAATCCTTCGCCTATAGCAATATGAATATTTATATTATGCGCATAGCGAGTTTTTGCTTCATTGAAGAGCCTTCCTTGAAGCGTGCTGGCTGTTGCTAAAATGCCAATATTGCGTGTTTTGGTTTGTAAGGCAGCCGGCTTTATGGCAGGCTCCATGCCTACAAAGGATGTCGTTGGAAAGGCGTTACGCAAGGTTTCAATTGCTGCAGAAGTTGCCGTATTACAAGCAACGACAATTAACTTGCAATTTTTCTTCAATAAGAAATCTGTAATGTTAAAGGAGAGTTGTTGTATCTCTTCAGAATTGCGCGAACCATAAGGACAATGAGCATCATCGCCGAGATAGCAAATGTTTTCATGTGGTAGTAGTTGGGCTAATTCCTTTAGAACAGATAAGCCCCCAACTCCTGAGTCGAATATGCCAATAGGGTGGTTCATTATTTTTCAAATAAAACAACTAAATTTGCACGCAAAGTTATGCATCTTTTTTATATCCCATCTATAAAGAACGCCTCAAATTATACTTTGAGTGAAAACGAGTCAAAGCATTGTGTGCGAGTGTTAAGACTTGGGATAGGGGATGGCATTCATCTTGCAGATGGTAAAGGTAATTTATATGCTGCAACTATTGTTAATGCACATGATAAGCATTGTGAGGTAAAAATAGATAGTATTCAAGAAGCATTTGAAAAGCGTCCATATTATTTGCATTTAGCGGTTGCGCCGACCAAAAATATTGAACGATATGAGTGGTTTTTAGAGAAAGCAACAGAAATCGGAATTGATGAAATAACGCCAATTATTTGTCAGCACTCTGAACGAAGACAAGTAAAATGTGAACGCTTAGAAAAAGTTATTATAGCAGCGGCGAAGCAATCGTTGAAAGCATATTTGCCAATATTAAATCCTGCAATTTTATTTGATGAATTTATCATTCAAGAGTTTTCTGAAAAAAAATGTATTGCACATTGCGCTATTGGAGATAAAGTATCATTGCAGCATCATGTAGTGGCAAAAGAGGCTGTATTGTTAATGATTGGAGCAGAGGGCGACTTTAGTGCTCTGGAAATTGATAGAGCTCGTCAGCATAAATTTACAGAGGTAAGTCTAGGAAACGCTCGCTTGAGGACGGAGACTGCTGCGGTTGTGGCAGCTTGTACTTTGGCAATGAAGAATAATACAATCGAGTGATGAAATCTAATAATGAGAGAACTTAGAAATATTGAAAACATCTTAGAAAAAAAAAGAAATTATGCGATGCTTAAAATCTTTTTTATTTCATTGGGGTGTTTGCTTCATCTTGAGGGATATGCAAATGTTAATAAACTCATTCGCGTAGCTTGTGTTGGTAATAGTATTACTGAGGGCTTCAAATTGCAGAATCCTACTACAGAATCATATCCTGCTCAATTGCAGAGAATGTTGGGAAGCAAATATATGGTTAAAAATTTTGGAAAAGCAGGGACCACACTACTGTCGAGAGGACACAAACCTTATATAAAGGAAATGGAATACTTCTCGGCACTTTCCTTTACTCCCGATATTGTTGTTATTCACTTGGGGATAAATGATACAGACCCTCGTAATTGGCCTATGTATGGAGAAGATTTTGTGAAAGACTATCTTCACTTGATTGAGGTATTTAGAGAATCAAATCCAAAGATTGAAATTCTTATAGCAAGAATCTCACCCATTAAAGCCTCACATTTACGCTTCAAATTAGGCACCCGTCAATGGCATCAAGAAATTCAGAGAACCATTGAATTTATTGCAATGAAAGCAAATGTTAAACTTGTTGATTTTCATACCCCATTATATCACTATCCGATGCTATTGCCTGATGCAATACATCCAAATAAAAAAGGGGCAAGCATATTGGCTCGAGAGGTGTATGCCGCTATTACGGGAAACTATGGTGGGCTTCAAATGTCGAGAATCTATTCTCATGCTATGATGCTGCCACAAGGAAAAGCATTTGCAATTCGAGGAATTGCAAATGCAAAAGAACAGGTGCATTTACAAATCGGCAATCAAAAACACACAACAGTAGCAAACCCCAATGGTCGCTGGGAAATAAGACTACTGCCCTTAAAGGCAGGAAATAAGTATAAACTAAAAATCTCTACCCGTACACGCTATCTTAATTACGATGATGTTTTGGCAGGAGATATTTGGTTATGCACTGGGCAATCAAGTAAAGAATGGACTCTAAAACACTCGGAATTAAAATTAGAGGATTCTGTAATGATGGCAGATTCAAGTATTCGATTTTTCAATATGCACGGAAGATGGAGCACACAAGCAACGCAATGGAGTACGAATATATACGACTCTTTGAATAACCTACAATACTTTGGAACGCCAAAATGGACATATGTAGATACAATGAATTTCACCGAATACTCTTCCATTGCCTATCATTTTGCTCGAAGAATACAATCACAACAATACAATCTCCCTATTGGAATTATAAGCAATGCCGTTGAAGGCTCGCCCATTGAAGCATGGATTGAGCGATCCATCTTAGAACGAGAACTTCCCGATATGCTCCTTAATTGGTACGAAAGCGATTACATAAACGAATGGGTGCGAGGACACGCTGATAGCAAAATAAATGAAACCACACGTCACCCATTCGAACCCACATACTTATTTGAAGCAGGAATACATACCCTTGACAAATTTCCGATAAAAGGGATATTATGGTATCAACAAAGCGAACCCAAAACTAATAACTTTGAACTCTATGAAAAACTATTTACTCTGATGCTCAACTCGTGGCGAGAATACTTTGAACAAGACGAACTCCCATTGTATTACATACAACACAACTCAGCAGGCACAACAACAAGCCCTCGATTTAGAGACCAACTGAGGCGAATGATTGCAAAAACACCTCAGGCCTATATGAACATTGAACCAAATATTGTCCCCCTCTCACAAGAAAACAATGCAAAAATATTCAGTCATCAAATAGCCCAAGCCATTTTGCACAATCAATACGGACACCAAAAACTCATACCCTTTGGTCCCCTATACCGAAGGGTGAAATTTGAAGAAGGAGCCGCATACCTGTCCTTTGCTTACGATAAAGGACTTCGATCCACAGACGGAGCCCCATTAAGAGGCTTTGAAATTGCAGAACAAAAAGGAAAATACGTTCCCGCAAAAGCTCAAATTATTGGACAACAAATAAAACTCCAAAATGAAACCATTAAAAATCCACGATATGTACGCTATGAATGGACTTCAAAGATAGGGGAAGGGAATCTAGAGAATGCAGCAGGACTACCTGCTTTTACATTTTCAAATGAAAAATACAAGAAAAACTAAATACTCAGGAAGATAAAGCCTCAAAAACAATCACCCACAATTGCAGAAAAAGCGTCCGAGCATAAAAACACGCCTTCTGCATGTGCAGAAAGTTTCCTTGAGTACAAAAACAAACATTCTGCACGTGTAGAAGTCTCCCTTGAGTACTCAAACAAATATTCTGCAAGTGTAGATGTTTCCCCGAGCACCCAGGCAAACTTTTTGCAAAAGTCGTCAATGCCCCAATATCCCCAAACATCAACCCAAGAACAGGGGAAGATAACCCAAAATCAATTAACTTAATAACACAAGCCATAAAACAAAAATTTATGGCTAAATTTGCCCTCCTTTTTTATCCCCAACAATCGAAAAAGAAAGACTCATCTTGACACATAAATGCTAAAAGCAGCAATATACATACTACACATTCTACTCAGAAAACTACTGCAAGTTAGCATTACACTCGTAACCGCTATTATACTAAGTATCCTACTCATTATTTTTGCACTGAGAACAGGAGAAGTTAAATTAACCCCGCTTATGCTTATCGAACAACAAAAAAATAAAACGATATGGAGACAAAAATGGGTAAGGCTCGAAAACATCTCAGAACACCTCATACGCGCTGTTATCGCCACAGAAGACAACAATTTCTTCTATCATGCAGGAATTGATATTGAAGCCGTTAAATGGGCACTGCAGAAAAATAAAGCACAAAGCAAAAAAATCTATGGCGCAAGTACCCTATCACAACAAACCGCAAAAAACGCATTCCTTCCACACACACGAACATGGTGGAGAAAAGGAATTGAACTTATATTTACACTCTTGATTGAAACCATCTGGTCAAAAGCAAGAATCATGGAAGTCTATCTAAACATAATAGAACTCGGAAAAAACATCTACGGAATTGAAGCCGCCGCAAAATACTATTTCAACAAATCCGCACAACAACTAACCCAAAACGAAGCAACTCTTATTGCCATCGCCATTCCAAATCCAAAACAATTCAACCCCGCAAAGCCAACACCTTATATGTTAAACCGACAAACACAAGTGTATGAAGTAATGAACAAAACCTTTCATCAAGGCTGGTATAAAAACATAAAAAACATTAAGCGAATAAAAGTTAATTATCTCGAAGAATAATGCAGAAAATTTATTTTATCTCCCTATATCTAAGCCTACTGATTTGCCCAAAAATATACGGACAAATCAACAAAGAATACTTTTTTGTGCGAGGCACAAACGAACTCATCGAACGACGATATACAAACGCAATCGCCAACTTCAACGTCCTCATAAAAGTGGACACAAGTCTCTACGACGCATACTTTAGACGTGCCATCGCCAAATATAACTTAAACGACTATATGGGCGCATTGAGCGACTTTAACAAAGCACTTCAACTCAATCCTGTTTTTACCTACGCCTACTTCTACCGAGCCATAACTCACAACGGAATGGGAAATCACCACGAAGCCCTCAGAGACCTAGACGCCGTTAGAGATCTAAGACCTGGCATGTCCGATATTTATTACAGTAGAGGACTAAGTTACTTTTTCTTGCAACAATTCGACAAAGCAATTGACGACTTTAATTACTACATTCGCCAAAAACCAAACGCCGTAGAAGGATACATCAATCGAGGCACCTGTCAACTATTCCTAAAAGACACCCTAAGCGCACTAAAAGACTACGATAAAGCCATCTCAATCAATCGATACGAACCCGATAGCTACAGCCGTAGAGGAAGGCTATACGCAATGCAAGGAAAAAACGAACTCGCATTAAACGACTTTAATCAAGCCATTCGATTAGATACCAGTTCCTCCATCAACTACTACTTTAGAGCCATTACACGACATCATCAAAAAGACATAAAAGGCGCACTTAAAGACTTTGACTACGTTCTCGCCCGTGACCCCTACAACGCCCTAACACTCTACAATAGAGCCCTGATGCATGCACAAATCGGAGACTATGACAAAGCTCTCGAAGATTACGACAAAGCAGCACGAATAAACCCCAGTAACGTACTCATTTACTACAATCGAGCTGCCGTTTACTTAGAAAAGAAAATGCCTCGAGAAGCTATTGCAGACTACACAAAAGCCATTGAAATCTATCCCGACTTTGCCAATGCTTACCTCAATAGAGCCTATGCAAAACGTATGAGAAACGATACCAGAGGCGCAATGAAAGACCAAGCCATCGCAGAACAAAAAATAGCAGAGCACACCACAAAACTCGCCGAAAGCGGAACCGAGAATTATGCCGATACAAGTCAACGCTTCGACAAACTCATGGCATTTGATGCCGACTTTGGAAACAAAAACTTTAATAATGAACTCCTACAATATCAACGCTCAGATATAACCCTCCGACCATTATTCCGCATTACTGCAGGCATCGAAGAAGAAACGCGCAATATCTCAAGAGCCTACTTCAATAAAGACTTTGAGCAATTCAAGCAAATTTGCACCAAACTCGCACTCAATATACACAATGGAAAACCTAATCGAACCGAAGAACAAATAAACTCGCTTATGCAAAATGCAGAACGAATCATTGACAGCCTGAGAGGAAACAGTATTGGGTACTTTGCAAAAGCAAGTCTTCTCGAAGAACTCAACAACTACAATGCAGCCCTTAACTACTACAAACAAGTCCTCAATATGGATAAAAACAAAGCATACTATTATTTCAATCGCAGTGTTGCCCAAAGCGAAATGGTGGACTTTGTTGCAAATCTCGACAACCCAATGCAAACCATCATTCTTGAACCCGACAATACCACCAATGTGCAATCCAAACAACAACATCACGACAGCAGGCACTACAACTATACCGAAGCCATAGAAGACCTCAATAAAGCCATTAATCTACAACCTGATTTTGCCTACGCCTATTATAATCGAGGAAATCTACTTACCCAATCCAACCAAATGCCCGAAGCCATAGAAGACTATTCCAAAGCCATAGAACTTTATTCAAATTTAGGAGAAGCCTACTATAATAGAGGCTTAGTACAGGTATATTTAAGAGATACAAAAAAAGGATGTTTAGATATTAGCAAAGCAGGAGAACTAGGCATAAAGGATGCCTATGGAGTCATTAAACGATTTTGTACCAATAAAGAAAAATGAAAATAAAAGATTTTACAAAAGGACGAATTTTACCACAACTTATGGCACTTGCCCTGCCCATTATGGGCACCGGCATTGCACAAATGGCATATAATTTTACTGATGTCTTTTGGTTAGGAAGACTAAGCAGTGAAGCCGTAGCAGCAGCCTCCATTGCTGGCGTATTAGCATGGGCAAGTTTTGCACTCGCAGGGCTTGCCAAGATAGGTGCGGAGGTATGTATTGCACAAGCAATTGGACAAAAAAAACACAAACTAGTGAGTGTATATGCAGCGCAAAGTCTAAGTCTAAGTCTTGTAATGAGTATTATAATGATAGCCGTTTTTTATTTTTTCTTAGACAACATAATACTTCTTTTTGGTTTACCTGAAAATATCAATCAATTATGCTTTGATTACTTAAATGTATTTATGTGTTACCTACCATTATGGTTTTTGCATCCCACGCTATCAGGCATATTTCACGGAGTGGGCAATAGCAAGACTCCCTTTGTTGTGAGTACGATTGCATTGATGGTGAATATTATATTAGACCCATTTTTTATATTTGGATACGGATTTTTTCCTGCACTTGGAGTACAAGGAGCAGCTGTTGCAACAGGCATTGCTATTTTGATAGAGGTAATTATATTTGCCGTACTCTTTAACCTGCCTTCTACCTCACCGCTCCAACATAAATTGCAATTCTTTAAACGTATTAAATTTCGCTTTACCCTAGATATAATTACTGTTGGTGCCCCACCAGCATTACAAAATTCACTACATGCTATTTTTGCAATGGTACTCTCCACTATCACCGCTTCTGTTGGAGGACATATTGGCGTGGCAGTACAAGGAACAGGCGTACAAATAGAATCCTTGTCATGGGTTGCGGCAAATGGCGTAGCCACCGCACTAGGAGCATATATTGGACAAAATTACGGTGCGCATAAAATGAAACGCATACTCAGTAGTTTTTATACAGGAGTAGGAATAATCAGCATTTATGGTGCATGTATTGGTTTTATATTTATGTTTTTTGGAGAAAATATTATGCGCCTATTTATTCCCGATAGTCCAGAGGTTATTCGAGAAGGGGGACGATATTTATTTATCTTCGGGATATCGCAAATGTTACTTTGTGCCGAAATCGCTGCAAGTGGAGCCTTTAATGGAATTGCACGAAGTTACTACGCTGCAATTATTACCATAACATTTACCTTTGCACGCATTCCCCTTGCTTTATGGCTCTCGAGTCATATGGGATTATCTGGTGTATGGTGGGCAATGTGCATATCTACGATACTTAAAGGAATTATCTTAACATCAAGTTTTCCATTATTTATTAAACATATTAAACGAAGACTGAATACTATCCTAGTATGATAAAAAATATAAAGCCTCTTGTCTGGAATCTTATCTTCACATTACTATTTTTTTGTAGTTGTAAGACCGATAATAAATACACACGTTTGACAGGATTTGTACAAGGCACAAGTTATACAATTATTTATCAAGGTGCAGATAATCTACAAGACGAAATCGAGCAATTATTAGCCAAATTTGATAGTTCTCTATCTGTGTATAATCCTCAATCTATTATATCCAAAGTAAATCGCAATGAAGATGTAGAATTAGATAGTTTTTTCATTAACTGTATTCAACTCGCACAACAAGCCTCTGAACAAACTAATGGCACATTCGATATTAGTGCAGCGCCCTTATTTGAAGCATGGGGATTTGGAGGAAAGAAAGAAAGACGTACCCTCGACAAGAAACAAATCGACAGCCTCAAACAATTTTGTGGAATGCAAAAAATGAAAATTCACAACAAACGTCTCCTTAAAACCGATCCTCGATTACAACTTAATGCCAATGCCATTGCAAAAGGATACTCCGTAGATATAGTTGCAAAATTTTTAGAGCAAAGAAACAAAAAAAACTATCTAGTCGAAATTGGAGGAGAAATAGCGGTACGAGGAATAAATGCAAAAGGACAACTTTGGATCGTTGGAATTGATACTCCAATCGAAGGGAATATAATACCCGGAGAAAGTCTTTCTGCAAAACTACAAGTAAATAATAGAGCCTTAGCAACATCAGGAAATTATCGAAAATTTTACGAAAAAAATGGAAAAAAAATAGCACATACCATTGACCCCGTAAGTGGATACCCAGTACAACATTCCTTACTAAGTGCCACTGTACTTGCACATACTTGTGGACTTGCTGATGCCTTAGCTACCGCTTTTATGGTTGTTGGGCTAGATAGTGCAAAACGAATCCTTAATGAGAATCCTTCATTAGATGCCATTCTTATTTTTTCAACAGGCGATAAATTAGAAACTTATAGTACTCCTAACTTGATAAAGTATATGAAGTAACTCTTAAGTTCTGACACTAAAAAAACACTCAATATGTCCTCTCTTATAGCCTATTCAGCCTCCGCTGGAGCAGGAAAAACTTTCCGTTTGACGCACGATTATATCAAGCAAATTCTCAAAAAAAATCCTAAAAAAGAATTCCGCCATATTCTTGCCGTAACTTTTACCAATAAAGCCACCGCAGAAATGAAGCAACGTGTTTTAGACGTTCTAGGAGAGTTGGCACGAGGGAATAAAATTAAAATCAAAGAACTGCAATCTGAGTTTAAAGAAGATAATATTGTGATAAATGAAGAAGACTTAGAACAACGAGCTCGCGTTGCCCTTAAATCAATACTTCATGAATATTCACGATTTTCGGTATTTACAATTGATAAATTTTTTCAAAAAATACTTCGTTCATTTATCAATGAACTAGGTATACAACCAAACTTTGCACTAGAATTAGATGCAGATCGATTGCTTAATGAAGCAACCGATTTAGTATTGGGAAATTCTGTGGGAAATGACCAACTACAACAATGGCTCTTGCAATTTTTAGAGAACGAATTAGAAGACGGAAAGAATTGGAATTTTCGTGAAAAAATGAATCAATTAGGCACACAGTTGTTTAAAGAAAACTTTATGCAGATTCATGCAGATATGGAAAAAATACTGCAAAATAAAGAGTATTTAAATAAATACATTATTCAACTCAAAAAAATCATTCTAGATGTAGACACACATCTTCAATCTAAAGCAGATGATGCGTTGCAATATATGCTTGAAAATGG
>JBOFDL010000024.1:0-7924 GCA_051646985.1 Bacteroidales bacterium
CCTTTAAATTAACAGCACTTCAATAAAAAAACAAGAAAAGAGGCTGTCCCAAAAGGGGCAGCATTTTTTTGAATAAATAGAAGAAGGGAATGATAAAACATTTTGCAGTCTGTATATATATGCTTATCTTTGTAAGAAGAAAAAAGGAAGAGCTATGCGTTATCAACATTTTAAGGATTTACCGTTAAATAGTCCGGAATTGTTTCCGGAAAACCTATTGGATCGAATCGGAGCAGATCATCCGGCGCGTCTTATATCGTCTGTAGTGGATAAATTAGACTTATCTGGGCTAATTCAAGGTTATAAAGGAGGTGGGACGAGTGCTTACCACCCGAGAATGCTGCTAAAAGTGTTATTTTACGGATATTTTATGAATATTTATTCAAGCAGGAAATTAGCACAGGCATTGAAAGAGAATCTGGCGTTTATCTTCTTGGCAGGAGATAGTCAGCCAGACCATCGAACGCTGAATCGTTTTAGAGGGGAGCGATTGAAAGACGAAATCAAAGGACTTTTCGCTGAAATCGTAAAACTTTTAGTGAGTGAAAGCTACGTAACTTTAGAAACACAATATGTAGATGGGACAAAAATAGAAGCCAACTCGAATCGTTACCAATTTGTATGGGGTAAGCGAGTAAGCAAGGATAAAACGAAGTTAGAGACGAAAATAAGTGGAATTTTAGCTGAAATAGAAAGCAACATAGCCTTAGACAAAGCCGAAGAAGAGCCAGAAAGTACTCAAACAGGTGCAGTAGGTATCACAAGCGAAACCTTATCAGCCCGAATCGAAGCATTAAATGAGCAGTTAAATACTTCATTATCAGCATCAGGGGAAAAAACGAAATCGCAACGCAAAGTAAGCACGCAATTACGTAAGTTAGCATCTGAGAGCTTACCCAAGTTAGCAGAATATGAAGAAAAACAGACGATTTTAGGCGAGCGTAATTCCTATAGTAAGACAGATGAAGATGCGACCTTTATGCGCCTGAAAGATGACCATATGAAAAATGGACAACTCAAAGCCGCTTACAATATTCAAGCCAGTGCCGAAAACCAATTCATTACACATTTCAGCATCCACCAATGTCCAGGAGACACAAGCACTTTGAAAAGCCATTTAGACGGCTTCGAGGCTAGTTATGGCAAGCAAAGCAAAGTAGTGGTAGCAGATGCAGGCTATGGCAGCGAAGAAAATTACGAAATGTTATCCAAAAAAGGCATAGATGCCTATGTCAAATACCCCACTTTTCATCAAGAACAACAAAAAGCCTATCAAAACGACCTCTCCAAATCTGCCAACTGGCACTACAACGAAGCCCAAGATTTTGTCGTATGCCCCATGGGACAACGAATGCCCAAAATAGGACAAGCCACACGCAAAACTGATAATGGCTATGAAGCTACTATAAAACGTTATCAAGCACAAAACTGTGAAGGCTGTCCACTTAGAGGGGTTTGTCATAACGCAAAAGGGAACCGCATCGTAGAAAGGAATCCCAATCTCAATAAACACCGGCAGATTATGCGAGAAAAACTCCACTCCGAAACGGGAATAGCTTATACTAAGAAGCGGTCAGTCGAAATCGAACCCGTCTTTGGGCAGATTAAAGCCGACAACCTCTTCAATCGCTTTTCCCTCAGAGGATTAGACAAGGTAAACACTGAGTTTGCCCTCATTGCAATTGCCCACAACCTCCGAAAAAAACGCAATATCGACAACAATAACCGCAAAAAACAGCCGAAAATCGCATGAAATTCGCCTGTTTTGCTTTTAATCACTTTTTTACGCTCTGTCTTTCCTTTATTAACAAATTCTCAGCCTAAAATAGCCCCAGACAAATTATAAGCCCCTTATAAGCAATACCTTTTGGCGCACCCTCTTTTTTGCTTTTTTATCAATGATCATTCAAAGGTAAACCTCTTTTTTGGTACTCAATCCAATTGAGGTATTCATCACCTTTGCGCTGTTCTACCATAGTGATGCAAGCATCTACAGGGCAGACCAATTTACAAAGATTACAACCTACACATTCCTCTTCTTTGATGGTATAGGTATTGTATGGATTGCCTTTTGCAATGTTGATAGCTTGGTGTGAGGTATCTTCGCAAGTGATATAGCAAAGTCCGCAGTGAATACAGCTATCTTGATTGATATTGGCAACAATATGATAATTCATGTCCAATTTTTCCCAATCTGTCATTTTTGGGAGAGAAAGTCCTACAAAGTCTTCCATTTTTGTAAAGCCTTTTTCGTCCATCCAATTGCTCAAGCCGCTACAAAGGTCATCAATAATACGGAAACCATAACGCATAGCGGCTGTACAAATCTGTACATTGCTCGCGCCTAGCAACATAAACTCCGCAGCGTCTCGCCAAGTGCCAATCCCACCAATTCCAGAAACAGGTATGCCTCTAGTAGCAGGATTCTGCCCCAAAGTTGTTAGCATCTTGAGGGCTATAGGCTTCACTGCTGGACCGCAATAGCCACCAAAAACCGACTGACCACTTACATTTGGATTCGGTACAAAGGTATCTAAATCCACCCCTGTAACGGATTGTATGGTATTGATGAGCGAAAGCCCATTTGTACCGCCTGCTATAGAGGCTGCTGCTGTAGGCACTACAGAGTGCACATTAGGCGTAAGTTTGGTAATAACAGGAATAGTGGCAACTTCCATCACCCATTCCACCACCATTTTGGCGATTTCGGGGTCTTGCCCTACCACTGCACCCATACCGCGCTCTATCATACCATGTGGACAACCAAAGTTTAGCTCCAAACCATGCGCACCTGTATCTTGCACCTTTTTGATAAGCTCATGCCATGAGTCCCTATCATTATCCGCCATCAAAGATACAATCATAGCGCGGTCAGGAAACTCGCGTACAACTTCGGCTATTTCCCTCAAATTGAGGTCTAAAGGACGGTCACTGATGAGTTCTATGTTATTAAAACCAATGACTTTTTGCCCATTATAATCTATAGAAGAATATCGAGAAGATACATTTTTTACTTGAGAGCCTAGCGTTTTCCAAACTACGCCGCCCCAGCCTGCTTCTAAAGCACGCAAAACATTGTATTTTTTGTCAGTGGGTGGAGCTGATGCCAACCAAAAAGGATTGGGCGATTGTATGCCAAGAAAGGTAGATGCGAGATTTGCCATATTTGAATAAGGAAATGAAAAGTAAAACCCCTGCAAAACTAGGAAAATCTTTCATAGTTGCAAGGGATTTCGTTTTTTATTTTAAAGACATTGCTTAAGCAGCTACTTCTACCTCACCTTCTGCCAAAGTTTTCAAAAAAACATAATGATTATGCACTGCTCCCAAAAAGGTTTTATGTGCATGATAAGGCAGCCCATACTCCTCTGCTGTTTGGCGAACTATAGGCGACAAAGCAGGATAATGCACATGCGAAATCAAAGGAAAAAGATGATGCTCTACTTGGAAATTCAATCCGCCACAAAAAAAGCTTAGGACAGGGTTTTCGCAGGCAAAATTAGCGGTTGTTTTCAATTGATGTACTGCCCAAACGTCCTCTATTTTGTTTTTTTCATTGGGTAAAGGAAAGGCTGTAAGTGCCACCTCATGTGCCAATTTAAAAATAATCGCCAGCGTAAAGCCCTCAATCAAGTGCATAAAAACGAAGGAAAGCAAAATCTGATAAAGCGGCAGACCTTTTCCTAAAAGCACAACTAAAGGCGTTACCAAAAAAAGCGACATATACAATATTTTGAAAAGCGTCATAAAGATAAGGGCAGAAGGCGGGTGATTTGCCACTATAGAACCAATATTAGGCGCGAAATATTTGCGAAAATCTTTGGTGGTAACCCAAAGCAAAGAAGCTAATGGATACAAGAAAAAAGCATAAATGTGCTGATATTGATGCCAAGTTTCCTTTTTTTGGTGAGGAGTCAGTCTCAAAAGCGGTGCGCCAGTCGAAATATCGTCATCATGTTCATGAATATTGGTATAGGTGTGGTGCGCCTGATTGTGCGAAATCCGCCAAATATAATGGCTTGCCCCCAATACATCAAATAGCCAAGAAAAAACCTTGTTGAAAGTAGCATTTGCAGATAAAGAACCATGAATGGCATCATGGCAAATATTAAGCCCTATCATGGCAGCAAAAAAGCCCAAACTTCCCCAAGCCCACCATGCCCCAAAAGACAAAACAGCCGTATAAGCCGCCAATAAACCGCCAATAAAAAAGACCAATTTGAACCACATAAAGGTATTTCCATGCGAACTTTGCTGCGTTTGCGCAAAGTATTCCTCTACTCTACGCTTCAAAGTGGGGTAAAATTCGCTCTGATTAGGTGCTTGAAACGTTACTTTTTTCATAAAAAACAGGATTAGAATTAAGAATACGAGATGTTATAGAAAGCATTTTTATCCTAAGATAACTTGATTGGGCAAAGATAAAGATTTCAAGCTAGAAATTGCGTAGAGAACGCGCTTTTAGCAAAAATAAGCAGTAGATAAAAAGCGGAATATTTTGGAACTTAGAGGCTCAAAAGAGCAGCTAGCATAGCCCATATTCTCACCGACTTCTGAGTAGTAGGCAGCTCGCCCCCGTTTATTCGGACTAGGAAGTCCAAATATAAGAGGGGCGAGCTATAGTAATAGTAAAGAGATTACCTTTTTCTAAGCCCTATATTCTAATCCCCTTCTAGGGGACAAAGGGCTGAGAGAGGTTTGGGCTAAAATTTCTTAACCGCAAATATATAAAATCCTCTAAGTACTTTAAAGTAAATAATCGGATATTTCAAATGCAAATAACGAATTTGTAAATGTATGGTGGGTGTACGCAGGTCACTACTACATTTAGGTTGGAGCGCACGCCCTTCTTTGATGGAAAATAGGCATTTTTCAGCTATTTGCATTTGAATCAAATACCCTATTATTTTTGGACAAGTCCTTAATGCAAAAAAATGACTACAAAAATATCAACTTCTTTTATCCAAAAATTTATCTATCATCTTTTCTAGCCATTCTTTCTCAGTTCTAAGCTGCTCTTTCTCGGTTTTTAGCTGTGCTATTTCGGCTTTGAGGCTTTCTAGCTCAGTGTCTTGTGGATTTATGGGATTATTAAGTCCATTTGTACTAAAATCAGGAGGTAATTGCGCTGCTATATCCGCAAAGAAATTGTGCTTCAAAGCGTGGCATATTTCCCACAAAATAGCTGTTTGCATAGTAGCTGTTTTGCGAAAGGTACTCACACTTGTTTGATGCCGATTGAGCAATCTGCACAGGGCACTTTGATAAATGCGTTTTTCTTTGATATAAGTATCCAGCATCTTACCAGTAGAAGGCGCGGGATTTTCTGTATTAAGCGTGTATTTTTTGGCTCTAGTTTTCATATAAAAATAAGTTTTGTGAATGAAATACTGCATTAAAACGCTTTTACAGTTCAAAAGGTTGCCTTTTATTTCATATAGTTAGGATTAAAAGTTATAAATTTTGGTTTTAAGGTTACAATGTTTAGGCTAAATACCTGACTTATGTAACTTTTAAACCTAAAAAATAGGCTTTAAAGGATATTTTTATTCGGTTTTAAAATTATTTCCTTCGTGTTTAAAGAAAATTATATTATCCTTTAAAGTTACAATATTTAGGTAAAATACCTAATTTATGTAATTTTAAAGGATAGTTATATAAGTTTGATACCGATAAAATAAGCCTAGCAAAGTTCGGAACTAGCAAAAAAACTTGAAACTTAATACACCGTAAACGAAGTTTCTCTCTATTCCATTCCTACGGAATGCTTAGATTTTTAAAATAAACATAAAAGAGTAATAAACTAACACCATTCCGTAGGAATCTAGGAAACCTAAATAGGTCATTATCAGTCTTCTAGATTTCTTCTGAATGGTTATTGTTTTGTTAGATTATTAGTGATGAGAACTTATCAGGAAATTTATTAAGTGGTTGCTGGAAAGTTTTAGTCTATTTAAAAAGCCCCATTTATCCATAGAACAGGGCTTGCAAGCCCTGTTCTATGGATAAATGAGAATGAAATGCGTGAAAGTATTTTCTGGAGCCGTTTGTGAGGATACCATATGCGTCAGGCTAAAAAGTGCTTTGATTACACATCCTAAGCAAAATGACATTTTCTTTATTCAAATTGTTATGAAAATGGCACTTTTTTATACAGATTAGAAAAATAGCATTTAATGGTAATTTTTGTAAGGTGTTGATTATCAATACTATTTTTTCTTAACCTGACGCATATGGTGATGACACAAACGGCGGCTCCCTCAACCAGCCCGTAATAATTTTAGTTGAACCAAAAAATAAAAACAATCGTACTTTGCCTCAAAAAACGTATCTTTGCCTAACTATATGCTTCATTATTCACAAACACTATTTACGCATATTATTATGGCAACATTTGGTTCATTTACCTTTGATGTGGTAGAAAAGAAATTTAATATTAACGAAGTAAAAACGCTCCCACGCTTAACAGAATGGCTGTCTTCTCAGCATCAAAAGGGAGATAAAATAGATTTTTTCTTAGATGATTTGAAAAATCATTTATTAGACAAAGCCAATATTTGGAATGAAGATGAATTAAAGATGTTTTTTATTGGACCCTTAATAGAGGCTTCTAAAATCGGTACCAAGCAGTTTCAACCTTTTACCCAGCGATTTTTACACGCTGTAATCAATGGAGAGGAAATTTCGGGGCGCGTAGATTTCATGGTTGCAACAGGCAGAAGGTTACCTGAACAGCCTTATTTTTGCATACATGAATACAAACAGGAAACCGATAAAGAAGGCGACCCACTAGGACAAGTGCTTATCGCAATGGTAGCAGCACAAGCCTTAAATGAAAAGAAGTTCCCCATTTTAGGGGCGTATGTAATTGGTCGTTTTTGGTTTTTTGTGGTGCTAGATGGGCAAGAATATGCCAAAAGTGCCGCTTTTGATGCAGCAAGTGAAGCTATTTTTCAGCTCTTTGCTATCCTTCAAAAATCCAAAGAGATTATACAAGGCTATGTTTAAAAAGGCAGCGTTTGCATTGCTGCTACTAGCGTTCTATAGGTTGGGCGGATTTTCAAAATCCGCCCAACCTTAAAAAAAGGTAAAAATCCTAAAAACCTACATCTACCTGCAAAGGCGAAAGCCGAGCGCGTAGTCGCGATCGGAGGGGCTGCTGCTGTGGCGATAAGCAGCCCTAGCGCGGGAGCTGCCAGGGCGCCAGCTACCGCCACGACACACCCGAGCAGAGCCGCTACTAGCACCCGTTGGGTTAGATTGGCTACTGCTACTATAGTCCCCATACCAGTCGCTGCACCACTCCCATACATTGCCTGCCATATCATATAAGCCTAGCGCGTTGGCAGAAAAGCTTTTCACAGGCGTAGTCTTTTGTCTGTATGTGCCTTTGTTGGAATAAGAATAATCGCCAGTTGCGTCAAAACTCGCCTCACTTGCATCTAAATGATTCTTCCCATTCCCAAAACGCACCTTTTTGCCGCCCTCACGCGCTGCATATTCCCACTCTGCCTCTGTAGGCAAGCGATAGTTTTTGTTCGGGTACTTTTGGTTCAGCTTCCGCAAAAATTCCTGTATATCCTCATACGATACCTGCTCCACTGGGCAATTACTACACCCACTAAAATGCGAAGGATTATTCCCCATTATCTCTACCCATTGCGCCTGCGTTACCTCCGTAGCCCCTAGCCAATAGCTACTTAGGCTCACAGTATGCACAGGCTGCTCATCACTACTGCCTTCCCCAAATTCATCTCCCATATTAAAACTCCCTCCCTGCACATACACCATAGAAACAAAGTCAGGTAAGTCCACAGGTTGTGGTTTGACGGGACTTACTACAGTAGGAGTGGGGCTAGGGCTACTTCCGCCTCCCTGATTGGTTCCCGAAAAATAAAAAGGAGCTACTAAAGAGCTAGCCAGC
>JBOFDL010000025.1:0-3908 GCA_051646985.1 Bacteroidales bacterium
AGGCGTAAAAATTCTTACTGAATGAGTGAGGCACGAGCGAGATTAAGAATTTTAGCCATCCAAGCAATATTTTTTTAGAACCTTTTCCAAAGTCTTGACCTTTTTTGTTTCGTTTTTTGTGTCAAGACAAAAAATGAAAAAAGCAAAACATGGGCAGAGCGGTTGCCTTAGCACTTCGTGGCAGGGGATTGCGGGTCAAGCCCGCAATGACGGCTAAAGGTTAAGGGGGGTATTCCATTGTTTAAGATTGCTTCGCTCGTTCCTCTCTCGCAATGACGTGGGTTATTTTAGAGGGGCATTGCATAGCCCCCCTAAACACAAGCAAGGCGCACCGTGATGGTACGCCTTTGCAAGTTATCTCTTGTAGTTATACTTAATTTAACTGTGGCTTTTTATCTTAGTCCTCCACTATATAACTTCTCACCCTTACCTCAAGGTCATACCAATTACCATCATAAGTCTCAAGGCAGCACTCCGCAGACTGATTTGCCGCTCTCTTATTTACCCACTCTCCTACTGCAATAAGTACTTCTTTTACCTTATAATATTCGGTTTTGAAGGTAGTTCTGTCAGTAAACTCAATTTCATCAGAAACATTAGGTAAAACAATGATGCCCTCATAATCATCATTATATCCTAATGCAACAAGTTCTTCTCCCCAAGTTTCACATTGGCTCAGATAGGCGTCTCTTTTAGTACTATCATAAGTCCGAAGCATATAGCCAATATTAGTTACTGAATCTTTTGTTTTTAACTTCTCTGTTCTGCTTAGAGAACTAAAGCAAGGCGAAGCCCTATATCAAGGTAGCGAAGGCTTGGCGGATTGCTGCCACGACTTGAAACACGGCAGCTTTGCGCAGAGTTATTCCAACTACCGCCACGATGAACACGATACCGACCAAGATTTGCACCAGTAGGGTTGCTCTTTGCATCGCTAGTGTACGCTCCATACCAATCACTGCACCACTCCCACAAGTTTCCACTCATATCATAAATACCCAACTCATTGGGGGCTTTAGTGCCTACAACTTGTGTGCCACTGCTGCTATTATTCACATAGCACGCTACATCATCAATAATGTTGCTGCCTGCGTATTTGCTTGCAGTGACTCTGCTACCACCACGTGCGGCATATTCCCATTGCGCCTCGGTAGGTAGGCTAAAGGTTTTACCTGTAAGAGTATTTAATTTATGAATAAGCTCTTGGCATTCACCCCACGAACAAAAGTTTTTAGCAAGATTAGGAAGATATTTCTTTCCCTTATAATCACAGGAGTTCTCTCCCATTACAGCCTCCCACAAGGCTCGTGTTACCTCAAACTTGCCAATATAGTAAGGACTCAAGGTAACTTCGTGTGAGGGATTTTCATCTCTACCACAATCCTTGCCTTGCTCTGCGGTACAGCCCATGGTAAAAGTGCCTGCCTCTACATACACCATCTCAAAGGGTACCCCATTGACGGTAAAGTGCAAAGAGTCCTTACTCTCAGTTGTCTTATCTTGCAGGGCTGGCATTACTTTTTCCATGTTTTTACAATGTTGTTTGCTGACACTTTTATGGCTATCGGCTTACTCAGTTTTGTTTGTTAGTTCAACTTAATAATACATTCTTGGCAATTGCTCTTCAACTTATAATTTAGAGCTTCGTAATTGATTATGAGAATGCAACTTACTGTATAAATTTGGATTTGTTTCAAGGATTTCGGTCTTCTCATCTTCTGTTAAAAACCCTCTATCATTACTGTTTCTACTGTTGGGAGTCACAATAGCTAATGCGTATGCAGCCATTTTGTATTGTCCATCACTTTCGTGATAGAAATGCTCTAAATAACCACAAATTACTTCTATCAGAATAACTGTTTTTTCAAGGTCATTAAGTACAGGTCTATCAAAAATTAAGTAATCAACCATTTTTTTAACCCCTCTATGATATGAAGAAGTATTGTTAAGGTTGGCTTCCTCATTATTATAATACAGAGTAATCGAATCGTAGTCCTTCTTTAAAAAGTCTATAACGGCTGCATAAGCCTCATCTAAAGTTATTGCCCCATATGGCATCTTTTCATTTTGACATAGTCCCATTTTCTTTTTTTAATGCATCAAGATTAGGTTCTAAAAATAATCTTGATGCTGATTATTTATACTACAAATTTTCTACAAGATTTTCACTTTCCCACTCTGTATCAAAAATATCTCTTGCGTGAGTTCCTCCGATTAAAAGCAAGGTCATGAGTTCATTACTGAATTCATCTTCGTCAGAGTCAGGGTCAAGTTCACGTGAGGGAGTAAATAGGTTTTTTTCCATTGTCGCAAGTTGCTCCTCATCTTCCTCCTCCACGTCATCAATAGTGCCATCAGCATACACAGCATCACTCATGTGCTTATTATAGTCAAAGTGACCAGCTTCAAGAGCCTCTGCAATGGTATCATACTCCTCCTTCTCTTGGTCTTCATCTTCAGGATTACTCATATAATCCATAGCATCAGTCAAATTCTGACTTACTGTATAATAATCTTTATGAAATGCACCGTACGAGAAGTGCTTAAAGGCAAACAGATGCTTATTTGCATAATCTTTATCTAATTCCGTTTTCAAAACCTTGCAAAATGACTCAAACAGTTTACCCTCGCGAAGTTGCGAAATGCCGATAATCCACAACTGAGTATCACAAAATACTTTTGTCAAGGCAACAATTTGCTCCGCCATCCAAGTTTGAGTTTCAATTAAAATTGCCGAATCAATTTTCGCTAATTCTTTGGTGCTATTGGTATAAATCGGCGTTTTGTTAAGGCAAATAGCAGTTGACATATCTATCTCAAGTTCATCCCTCATAAAGGTTTCACACATTTTGCCTGCACGCCCAGCAAAGTAACGCCCCTGCATCTTCTCTTCCTTACCTGGGTTATCTCCTACAAGAATCCGACGTATATACGTATCTTTTGTTACCTTGTCCAAGTCAGAGTTGTACACAAACTCTACAGTAGGATAAGCCTTTTGCCATTCGGCAATTTTGCTTTTGAATGCCTCTCTAAAACTTTCAAATGCATTCCATTCTTTTGTCATAACTATATAAAATATTTAATTACTTGCCTCCACTTTTACGGCTATTGGCTACTCCGTTTTGCTTGTTTTATATTCCATTACATAATCGTGCAACCTTGGCATTTAGCATATACTCCATTTTTGTTGGTTGACAAGCGACAAATATAGAAACAAAGCAACTTACCTACAAGCAATTAGACATTAAGTAATGAGTTTCTAAATATTAGGATTTTAGTTGACTACAAGTCAATATATTACACATATATACAAAACTCTGCTCCACGCCAGCACTTGCATTCAAGAGGTTTGAACAAAGTCAAACCTTAGTGGAGCAGAAATAAAAATAAACCTTAATTAAGACTAATGCGCCAAAGATTGCAAAACCTAACAGTGCAAGACTCCATTTAACAGGCAAAACGCGTCTTATTTGCAATAAAACCAAATATTAAATTATCAAAAATACTGTATCCGCAACTCTTGTCCTTATTTCTTTTTTCGCAATCCATTATACAACACAGTACATGGGCAAGGCTGTAGCCATTTGCACAACCCACCTTCCACCATCATGCCGTGCTACGACACGGTATCCCCTGTTTATGGGCAGGGTGGTTGCCTTAGCACTCTTGGTGGGGATTGCGCATCAAGTGCGCAATGAGAGTTAAAGGTTAAGAGTGGCATATCTTTTTTTGTAAGTTTATACAAGTATTGTGATAAATGGCTTATTGCTTATTTTATAAGAGATGTGCACTCTTTTGTAAAGCAATTATCTATCATTCGATTATTGTGTTGCTGTAAAAAGCCCTTAGTCTTAGTTTCAATGTGTTGAAGTAATTCTTTATTCTGCAATAGAATATTATTTTTCAAG
>JBOFDL010000026.1:0-5129 GCA_051646985.1 Bacteroidales bacterium
ATATTATCATACGTGGAGGAGAGAACATATCCCCCAAAGAGGTTGAGGATTTTTTACTTAAACACGAGGGTATTCAAGATGTACAGGTAATTGGTGTGCCAAGTGAAAAATATGGCGAAGAGGTAATGGCTTGGGTAAAGCCTCTAGCAGGTTTTGATTATGGAGAGGAAGAGTTATTACGCTACTGCAAAGGCAGCATTGCAACCTTCAAAATTCCAAAATACTGGAAATTTGTAGAGCAGTTTCCTATCACCGTTACAGGAAAAGTTCGCAAGGTCGAAATGCGTGAAATTGCAGCAAAGGAGCTTGGTTTGGATAAATTAAAATCAATTCACACAGAGGATTAAGACTATTTTTAAAAAACTAAAAAACAAACCCAAAAATTGAATAATAATAAAGTTTATATTTTTGATACTACACTTCGAGATGGAGAGCAAGTGCCCGGTTGTCAATTAAATACGGTTGAAAAAATTGAGGTAGCAAAAGCTCTTGAGGCATTAGGCGTAGATGTTATTGAAGCAGGATTCCCTGTGAGTAGCCCTGGTGATTTTAACTCTGTCATTGAAATTTCTAAAGCCGTAAGCAACCCCACAATTTGCGCCCTAACGCGTGCTGTTGAAAAGGATATTGAGGTAGCTGCCGATGCCTTGCGCTTTGCAAAGGTGGGTAGAATCCATACAGGTATTGGCACATCTGACTTACATATTAAATACAAGTTTAATTCAACGCCTGAGGAAGTTTTAGAACGAGCGGTCAAAGCGGTAAAGTTTGCACGAAACCTTGTCCCTGAGGTAGAGTTTTACGCAGAAGATGCAGGAAGAACCAACAATAAATACTTGGCAAAAGTAGTAGAAGCGGTGATTGCAGCAGGTGCAAAGGTTATCAATATCCCCGACACAACGGGCTATACCCTACCCGAAGAGTACGGTGCAAAAATTAAATATTTAATGGAGCACGTAAAAAACATTGACCAATGTATCATAAGTACACATTGTCACAACGATTTAGGCATGGCAACTGCCAATACCATTTCGGGTGTATTAAATGGTGCAAGACAAGTAGAAGTTACTTTAAATGGCATTGGCGAACGTGCAGGAAATACAGCTTTAGAAGAGATTGCTATGATTTTGAAATGCCACTCTAAAAGGTTGCAACTTGAAACAAATATCAACACTAAAAAAATTGCCAGTACAAGTCATTTAGTATCTACTTTAATGCGTATGCCTATTCAAGCAAATAAAGCAATTGTAGGTAAAAATGCCTTTGCTCACTCTTCTGGTATTCATCAAGATGGTTTTCTGAAAAGAAGACAAACTTACGAGATAATGAATCCTAAAGATGTGGGTATCAACGAGTCAAGTATTGTACTTACAGCTCGTAGTGGAAGAGCTGCATTAAAACATCGTTTAGAAAATTTGAGTATAAAAACAGATAAGTTAAGATTAGATGAGATTTATATCAAATTTCTTGAACTTGCAGACAAGAAAAAAGAAATCAGTAATGACGATTTATTGGCATTAGCGCAATGTAGTAAACGAAAAGATGCACTTGTTAAACTCTCACAACTCCAAGTAATTTGTGGCAAAGACATTACACCAACTGCAACAGTGAGTTTGATTTATAATAATGAAAAACTTACAGAAGTTGCTACAGGTAATGGGCCTATTGATGCCTCGATTAATGCCATCAGAGCTATAATAAAAGAGAAATTTAAATTAGAGGATTTTGTAACGCATGCCATAACGAAAGGGTCAAACGATATTGGTAAAGTAAATATGTCTATGGAATACAAAAACAACACTTACTTTGGCGTTGGTGCAAATACAGACGTAATACAAGCGGCAATTGAGGCATTTATTGACGCAATAAATAAAGCACTACAAAAATAAATACAGAAATAATGAACAAAACTCTTTTTGACAAAATTTGGGAGGCACATATTGTTGAACAAAACAAAGACTCTCCTGCGGTATTATATATAGACCATCAATTTATTCACGAGGTAACTAGTCCTCAAGCATTTGAAGGTCTGCGTAAGCGTGGAATTTTAGTATTTCGCCCACAGCAAGTTACCGCCACTCCTGATCATAATGTACCTACGCTAAATCAAGAAAAAGTTACAGAGCCAAAAGCTGTTGAGGCAATTGAAACTTTACGCACCAATTGTAAGGATAATAACCTAACAATTTTTGACTTAAATACGCCCAATAATGGCATTGTACATGTTGTGGGTCCAGAGCAAGGCATCACCCAACCAGGTATGACCATTGTGTGTGGAGATAGCCACACGGCTACACATGGAGCCTTTGGTAGTATTGCCTTTGGCATTGGCACAAGTGAGGTTGAAATGGTTCTTGCAACACAGTGTTTATTACAAAATAAGCCAAAACAAATGCGCATTACTGTAAATGGAAAGTTGCAAAAAGGTGTCACAGCAAAAGATGTAATTTTGTACATTATTGCTCAACTTTCAGCAGGCGGTGGTACTGGGTATTTTGTGGAATATGCAGGCTCTATATTTTCCAATATGAGTATGGAAGAGCGAATGACCGTATGCAATATGAGTATTGAAATGGGTGCAAAAGGTGGATTAATTGCACCGGATAAAACAACCTTTGATTACATTAAAAATAAACCTTTTGCTCCAGCAAATTGGAGCAAAAAAGTAGCAGACTGGAGTAATTTATTTACAGACACTCATGCTAAATTTGACAAAGAATATAGTTTTAACGCAAGTGATATTTTACCTTATATAACCTACGGCACAAATCCAGGTATGGGCATAGCTATTAACGACTGCATTCCTACTAATGAACCCAACACTAAAGCTCTTGACTATATGGGCTTTAAGGTTGGCGAAAAAATTTTAGGAAAAATGATAAACTATATATTTATTGGCAGTTGCACCAATGGTAGAATAGAGGACTTTCGTCAGGCAGCAAGGATTATCAAAGGGCACAAAAAGGCGGACAATATTTTTGCTTATATAGTTCCAGGTTCAAAAATAGTTGAAGAGCAAGCCCGAAAAGAGGGTTTGATTCAAATTTTTGAAGAGGCAGGCTTTGTATTTCGTCAACCAGGCTGTTCAGCTTGTCTTGCTATGAACGAAGATAAAGTGCCTGCTGGCGAATACTGTATTGCCACCTCTAATAGGAATTTTGAGGGACGACAAGGCTTAGGAGCACGCACACTACTCGCAAGCCCACTCACTGCTGCTGCCTCCGCAATAACAGGAAAAATTACAGACCCCAGAGATTTTTTATAAACTATCCATTCAGTATGAATAAAATAACAACCCTTAATTCACGACTTGTACCTATCAATATAAAAAGTATTGATACTGACCAAATTATCCCTGCTCGATTTTTGAGAACCACCTCTCGCAAAGGTTTTGGAAAAAATCTTTTTCGTGATTGGCGATACATCAAAGGCGAGAAAAAAAACCCTTCATTTGTGTTGAACAATCCATCATTTAGCGGAAGCATTCTTTTAGCAGACGAAAACTTTGGCTGTGGCTCAAGTCGTGAACACGCCGCTTGGGCTTTAGCAGATTATGGTTTTAATGCCATTATTTCCCCACTTTTTGCCGATATTTTCAAAGGTAACGCCCTCAATAATGGAATCCTTCCTATCGAGATTTCTAAAGAATTTTGGGCACAAATTTTGAGCGAAGTCGAAAAAAAACCAACAACTGAGGTTTGTGTTGATTTACCAGCACAAACTGTTACGCTCAAAAGTACAGGAAAAAGTGAGCAATTTACCATCAACGCTTATAAAAAAACCTGCTTTTTGAATGGATATGATGATATTGATTATCTACTGTCGATAAAGGATAAAATTAGAACTTATGAACAAAAGTAATCATTTAAGTTTTAAGAGTTGATTTACAAATTTTTAAGAATAAATTAAAATGAAAAAAATTGCAGTACTTAGCGGAGATGGAATTGGACCTGAAGTAATCAATGAGGCGATAAAAGTGCTGAATGTTGTGAGCAAAAAACACAATATTGAGTTCTCATTTGAACACGCATTGATTGGTGCAATTGCTATCGAAAAAACAGGAAATCCTTTGCCCGATGAAACCATAGAGATTTGCAAAAATGCGGATGCTGTGCTACTTGGCGCAGTAGGTGACCCAAAGTTTGACCATAATCCAAATGCAAAAGTTCGCCCAGAACAAGGTTTACTAAAAATCCGCAAAACCCTAGGGTTATTTGCCAATGTGCGACCTATTCAATCATATTCTCAACTATACGCTATTTCACCACTTAAAGAACACCTTTTAGTTGATGTTAATTTTTTGGTATACAGAGAATTAACTGGAGGCATTTACTTTGGTGAAAAAGGTAGAAAAAACAACAATACCGAGGCATTTGATATTTGCTCATATTCTCAAGCCGAAATTGAACGCATTGCACATTTAGCATTTCAAGCAGCACAAAAACGCAAAAAACATCTTACGCTTGTAGACAAAGCAAATGTTTTAGAATCATCGCGCTTATGGCGTGAAACGGTTGAGATAATTTCCAGAAACTACCCAGATATAAACACAGATTATATGTTTGTGGATAATGCAGCGATGCAACTTTTGCTGCAACCTTCATTTTTTGATGTAATACTTACTGAAAATATGTTTGGCGATATTCTTACCGATGAAGCCTCAGCTATCACAGGTTCAATTGGTTTGTTACCATCATATTCTGAGGGAGAAAAAACTGCTCTTTTTGAACCCATACACGGCTCATTTCCACAAGCAACGGGTAAAAATATCGCAAATCCTATGGCAACGATTCTTTCGGCTGGATTTATGCTACGTTATTTGGGCTATGATGAAATCGCAAAAGAGGTGGAAAATGCTGTAGAAAAGGCAATAAATGAAGGCATCCTTACTGCTGACCTTAATCCCAAAAGCACATTTGGAACAAAAGAAGTTGGCGACTTTATTGCCAAAATTTTAAAAAGATAAATTCTTTCTTTAAGATTCCAAATAAAAAAAGCGGCATTTGTCGCTTTTTTTAATTTTTGATCCTATCTATACTTTGCATCATCACTTGTACTCATAATTTTAAGATAACTTTGATAACGAGATGCACTAATCTCACCACAATCCACAGCATCTAAAACAGCAC
>JBOFDL010000027.1:0-20514 GCA_051646985.1 Bacteroidales bacterium
ATGCTGTCCTTTACTTCGATTACGTGTGGAAGGACTTCGGGGGCTTTTGTTTTTTCGAGTTTTACAGTCGTTGCAATCTTTTTCAAGCCTACGCCTGTATTTACATTGAGTTTAAGGTGATGACGTTTGTGGTCGAAACTGTCGCTTGCTCCTTCAAACACGCCTTGTATGGAGAAGTTTGTGGTGAACCAGTCCGTATTTATGGTTTCGCCTTCGGCAGTGATGTTTTCAACTACCTCGAAAAATAGGTTTAGCGCAGCCAACACATCGGTTTTTGTGATGGTGCTTCCTTTTTGCAGCATTCTGTCAACAATGCTGTTCATGTCATGACTTTTTACGGCTTGTGCTTGTGCCGTGTAGTCATCTGGTCTTGCGGTGAGCAAGTTTTCCAATAATGCATACTTTAGTGCCATAATTGATAGATATTAAAGGTTAAAAAATCGGTCGCAAGATACGATTGTTTTGTTAACTTTTAAGGCTTATGTTGCATTTTTTTGCGTTTGACTTGGGGGTTTTTACGTTTTTTTGTGTTTGTTTATATAGCTTTCAGCTGTTTTAGAGGAGTGGCTGCTTTGTTAAATGTTTTATTTGTTTTCAAAGAAGCGTTTAATGATATTTAGGTTCTTGAGTTTGAGGGGTGGATATTTCATACTGGGTTCAAAGAGGAAGCTTTTGTGGAGAATGCTTTTTTGATGAGAGAAGCAATCAAAGCCTGCTTTTCCGTGATAGTTTCCGATACCGCTGTGTCCAACGCCTCCAAAGGGGAGTTGTTCGACGGTGAGATGCATCATACTTTCGTTAATTGCGCCTCCTCCAAAGGAGATTTCGTGGAGTATTTTTTGAATGTTTTTTTTGTTCTTCGCGTAGATATAGCAAGCAAGGGGTTTGGGTCGATTTTTAACGATTTTAATCGTCTCGTCAAGATTGTCAAAGGGAATGATGGGTAATAGGGGGCCAAAAATCTCTTCGCGCATAATCGGGTCTTCAAACGAGATGTTGTTTAATAGACTGGGACTTATAAAGCGATTTTGGCGGTCTGTTACTCCTCCGTATATGATTTTTGAGGGGTCTATGAGTTGGCTTAATCGGTCAAAGTGCTGAGTGTTTATAATCTGCGTGTAGTGTTCTGGAAGGTGCTCAAAACTTTGTGGATAGTGTTTTAATTCGTCTTTAAGTGCGGTAATAAATTCTTCTTCAATGCTTTTTTCAAGCAAGACATAATCGGGTGCAACGCAGGTTTGTCCTGCATTCATGAACTTTGCCCATACAAGTCGTTTGGCGGTCATTTTGAGATTGCAGTCTTCAAAAACAAAGCAGGGACATTTTCCGCCCAATTCGAGGGTTACGGGGCTTAGGTGTTTGGCCGCGGCTTGATAGATGATTTTGCCGATTTGGGTACTGCCGGTAAAGAATATCTTATCGAATTGGTGTTCTAGGAGTTTGCTGCTGACGGTGGCATCGCCTTCTATGGCGTAGAGGTAATGTGCTTCGAAGTGGGTGTTGATTAAATCGGTGAGGATTTTAGCACTATTGGGGGCTATTTCGCTGGGTTTTAAGATTACGGTATTTCCTGCAGCAAGGGCGTTGATGGCAGGGATGAGCGAGAGTTGATAGGGATAATTCCATGCGCCAATGATGAGGACTGTGCCGAGGGGTTCGGGGATAATGTAACTTTTTGCAGGGAAGTTTAGGAGTCCTGTGGATACTTTTTTGGGTTTACTCCATGATTTTATGTTTTTGATAGCCAAGGCAATTTCGTTGTATATGGGCAGAAATTCGGTGGTATAGGTTTCGAAGGGGGATTTTTTGAAGTCTAAATAGATGGCATCATAGAGTTCTTTTTCGTTGAGTTTGAGGACTTGACGAAGTTTCTTTAATTGTTCGATTCGTTGCTTAATGTCTTTGCTTTGATTGCTGGCAAAGAAGTCTTTTTGATGTTGAATAATTTGGGTTGTATTCATGATGTTTGTTTTTAGTTGAGAATGTTTTTTCGGGGGATGTAGTAGGGGTTACTTCGTTTGTAGGCGGATTTTAGGTGTCGTTGAATGATGGGGTGTTTTTCCATTTCAGGGCTTTGTTCGCCTGCAAAGTAGGCTTGTAATAGGGTGTCAACTTCTTGATAAGTATCCACTTTTAGTTGTTCAAGGTCGCTGCTTGTGGTGCCTAGTCCATCGGTTGGTGTGCTTTGGATGCAGTCTTGAAGGGCTGTTTTTTGGGCATTATTCAAGCCTTCGTTTTCGACCAAGTATTGTGAGAGGGTATATACTTCTGTTTTCCATAAATTGGCAACAAGTCCATAATCTCCTACATCTCCGTGGAGCGTCCAATAGCCGAGTTCTACTTCGGTTAAGTTGTCGGTGGCCAGAACAATGCCTTGATGTTTTTGTGCAAGGTTATAAAGGTAAATCATCCGCAAGCGGGCTTTAATATTGCCTAGTCTTATGCGTTCGCTTAATAATTCTTTGTTGGCTTGATAGCCTTCTTCGATGTCTTGAACGGTGATGTGGTAAAGCGCTGTAAGGTCAATGCTTTTAAAGTCATTGCAATAGGCTTTTCCTACTAATTCGCCTCGTAGTTTTTCATCTTCTTTGTTGCTCTCGATGTGTATGAATCGTCCTATCAATGGAATATTTTGCGCCTTGCAAACGCTCGCAGACAGGGCGGCGACTAATGCGGAGTCAATTCCTCCAGAAATCCCCACGATTAATGATTGTAAGTGATGTTGGAGAATATAGTCTTGAAGTTCTGCACGAATCTTGGTAATGCATTCTTTTGCAGAGTTCATACGGATGCGGTCTGTATTTTGCATTCTCTTAGTGTGAGTGATAAAGCAATGGAGCGATTATTTTAACCCAAGTTTATGCCCCATTCTGACTTCTTTGGTGGTGAGATAGTGTAAATTATGTTCATTGGGACGGATGATAATGGGTACGTTTTCGGTTACTTGCAAATTGTAGCCCTCTAATCCAACACGTTTTAGGGGGTTATTACTGAGTAATCTCATTTTTTGTACGCCAATTTCATGTAACATACTTGCCCCAACGCCGTAATCACGTTCGTCATCTTTGAAGCCCATGGCAAGATTGGCTTCTACGGTATCCATTCCTTCGTCTTGCAATTTGTAGGCGTGAATCTTATTAAATAATCCAATACCACGCCCTTCTTGATTGAGGTAGATGATGACTCCTTTTCCTTCTTTTTCAATCATACGCATGGCTTCTTGTAACTGTGAACCGCAATCGCAGCGACATGAACCAAAAATATCGCCTGTTGCACAAGATGAGTGAACGCGTGTTAAAATTGCTTCGTCTTTATTCCACGTTCCTTTTACCAACGCGATATGTTCTAATCCATTGGATTTTTGACGAAAGACTACTAATTCAAAGTTTCCAAATGCTGTTGGAAAAGGAACCCTATCGCCTTGTTCAATGATGCTTTCAGATTTTAATCTATGTGCGATAAGTTGGGCAACAGAAATCATTTTAAGATTAAACCTCTGGGCGATTTTCTCTAATTCAGGCAAGCGTGCCATTGAGCCATCAGGGTTCATTATTTCGACAATTGCGCCAACGGGCTTTAATCCTGCCATTCTTGCCAAATCAACGGCTGCTTCTGTGTGTCCTGCACGACGTAACACGCCTTTTTCTTTTGCTCGAAGAGGATTGATGTGTCCTGGACGACCGAAATCTTCCATCTTCATATTTGGATTTGCAAGTGCTCTAATTGTGGCGGCTCTATCATAGGTAGATACGCCTGTTGTGCAGCCATTTCCGAGTAGGTCAACGGTTATTGTAAAGGGGGTTTCGTGACTGGACGTATTACGAGGGGTTTGCATTTCGAGTTCTAATTCTCGACAGCGTTCTTCGGTAAGAGGCACACAAATTACGCCACGTCCTTCATTGAGCATAAAGTTTACCATTTCGGGGGTAATGCATTCTGCGGCAGCAACAAAATCACCTTCATTCTCTCTGTCTTCGTCATCAACTACGATAATAAATTTTCCTTGACGAATGTCTTCAACGGCTTCCTCTATAGTGTTAAGCATAATATTAGTTTTTTTGAATGAACAAAGATAGTCATTTACAAAAAGCAAGTCTACTTCCTTTTCTTTGCCTTTTCTTATAAAAAGCTGCAATTTCTATTTTACTGTTTGGATAGGGTAGGGAGGTATAAAAAATCCCCTCTGTACTCAAAATATACAGAGGGGATTTTTGTTTATAAATATAAACGGGAGGAATTAATGTCCGCCACAACCGCAATGATGGGTTTCATCTTCATCACAAGAGTTGCTGCCACAGGCATTTTCTCCACATCCACAAACGTGTCCTTTATTTAATTCTTTTTCTGTTGCAGGACGTACTTCTTCGATTTTTCCTTCAAAATTCAAATCCATTCCTGCTAATGGGTGGTTAAAATCAAGTGTAACACTTTCGTCTTTTAATTCAACAACGGTACCTTGTAAAACTCTCCCTGAATTGTCTCGCATTGGAATAAGATTGCCGACTTTGAGCAAGTCTTCTTCTAATTTTCCGTCTTCCATAAAGGTGGACAGTGGAAAGTCAATAATGTTTTGGTCATTAACAACTCCGTATCCGTCTATGGCGGATAATGTAAATTTGAAGCAGTCGCCTACTTTCTTCCCTGCAATGTTTTCTTCAAATTTAGGGAGGAGCATTCCGCTTCCAAAAATAAATTGTAAAGGTTTTTGTGCTGTTGCTGTATCCACAATATCGCCTTCAACCGTTAGCTGATATGATAGTGATACGGCATGGTCTTTTGAAATTTGCATCGCCTAGAATAATTAAATTGCGTTGTTGGTAAGTACAACAATTAGCAAACCCAAAATTGAATAGAGTTCGGGAAAAACTCCAAGAATCATTGTATATCCAAATACATTGTGTCCGCTGCCAATGGCTGCTATTCCATTTGCACAAACCTCGCCTTGACGTAGTCCTGAAAATAAAGAAGAAATGCCCATTGCTGTGCCTGCGCCAAAAATTGCAGCCGCTGGTAACCAACCTATACCTGCAACAAGTTTTGCTTGTAACAAAAAGAAGCATACAAAACCATACAAGCCTTGTGTACTCGGCAAAACGCTAAGAGCTAACATGCTCCCAAATGCGTCCGGATTTTTTTTCAGTGCGCCTACTGCTGCACTTCCACTACTTGTAACGCCGTAAACGCTACCTGCACTTGACAAGCCCACCATAAGAGCTATGCCTAAATAAGCTAATGTAATTGCTTCCATTTTAATTGTTGTTTTAGAGATTTTTTAATTAAGATTTATTTTTTTGATTTTTTTTATTTCTTTATCTCAAGAGGATTGTATTCTCGACCACCGCCGTCAAATCCCATATTTTTATAGAATTCAACAAAGGTTAAGCGAAGAGGGTGTACCAATGCTCCTAAAACACTTAATACAATATTGAGGGAGTGCCCAAAAAGTAGAATGAATAGCATTCCAAATAGTCCAATAATGGAAAAGCTTTCACCATATACCGAAAATGCTAAAGAGTTAAAAACTCCTCCCAAAATGCCACCTGTTAATCCTAATGCAAATAAACGAATGTACGAAAGCATATCGCCCAATAATCCTGTTAGTAGATTATAGAAATTCCATAAGCCGACCCCAAAGTTCATGGCGGGATTTTTATCTGGTGAATTATAAAAGAAGAAAAGTAAGGCACTAAAACTCATTCCCCCAAGTAATAAATAATTTATTATACTTGATAAGTGTATGCCTATCATAGGTAAGCCCAAATAAGTGCCTGCGGTAAGTATCAAAACAATGGTCGCAATTTGAGAAATTGCAAATTTAAATCCTTGTTGACGAGTTATTCCAAAGACTTTCACGCCCATACCGAATAATATTTGTACTCCGCCAACAATCAAAGATAAAAGCATCATATTGTCTTGATTCAGAAATATTTTTCGCATATCTCCTAAGGCTTGAATCTCTACTAAGTTAATGCCAAAAAAAGTTCCTGAAAGAGTGCCGAAAACTACTGTTGCAAATCCAAACCATTTTCCTAATGTCATTATTGGACGAAGAGATTGAGGCACTTTTGATGCAAATAAAAATGTGGATAATAGCAATAATAAACCATAGCCTCCATCTCCTAAACAAAAACCAAAAAACATCATGAAAAATGGTGCAAATAGTGGAGTAGGGTCAAATTCTGCGTAGCGAGGCAAGGCGTATAACTTCGTAATTACCTCAAATAATTTAGAGAACTTATTATTTTTTAATAGAATAGGAGCATTGTCATGCATAGAAACAGACTCAACAAAATGCAGGACTTGTTGAGTCTTTAGAAATTGGTCTAAGTCTGATACTTTTGGGACAGGACAGTAGCCTTCTAAAATAGCAATTGTATCTTCTGCTTGAGCGTTAATACTTTCACTTGCATTTTGAAGTTGTAACTGATTCGCAAGTGATTTTTTTGCTTCTGTAAGTTTGTGTTTTTCTACTTTTAGAGCCTTTAATTGAACTTCCGCTTCAGAAAAACGCTGTGTTAATTGCTCAATTTCTAGTTCTTTCTCCTTTACAGAAGAACTCGGGTGTTTTTGCTCCTGTGCTGCTTCAAGTGTATATGGTTCTTCATCAGCAGAACGAGCGATGGCAAAATAAATTTCGGTGGCAGAGGTGTGGATTTCTTCAAGTGCATATAGTACTTTCCAATTTTCCGAAAAGTTTTTGATCGGGGTTGTGAAAAGTTGAATTTTAACGCCTTGATTTTCTAATTTCTTAAGTAAGTCTGTGGAGAAATTTCCCCAAGGACGAAGTTGTTCTATTTCTTTTTCTGCTTTTTTTCGTTCGGTTTCAATTTGCTGAAGTTCTTGGCTTAATTGCTCTATTTGCTTCAGTATTTCTTTTGCACTATTATTATTGCTACAATGCAATGCTTGCTCTGCATCAATCTCCTCAAGTACTTTTATGGATTTTTTATATCGATTAAGTAATTGTATTGTCTGCAATTGCTTCTCTGAAGGTTCTTTAGTAGATTGAGTAATATCAACTACGCCTAACTTTTGCAAGTTTTGCAGAAAACTTTGTACCTCACGATGATAGGCAACAAAGGTGTATTTTTGCATTGGAACTACCATATTAGGCTGCCTCCTCCTGAGATTGTCTTTGTTTTACAATTTTCTGTCCTGCTTTTGAAAGATTTTCTTCATCTTCCATAAATCGCTTAATTTTCAAAATAGCTTGCTCGTATCCTGGGATTTGTACTTTTTCGTAAAGATTTACTTTTTGCGTCGTTTTTTTACGAGCATAATCAAGCAATTGGCTCTTTATGGAGAATATTTCGCGCTCAATGCTTATTGTTGCTAATTCCTCTAAAAGAATTATCCCATCTGCATACCATATTGGTCGATTAAAAAGACTATATTCTTTTTGGGCAAAGTCCACGGATGATAGTACGGGAATACGTACTCCCGCAATTTTTTGAGGTAGTAAATTAACGTCTTTTACGGTAAGTAGTTCAGCATCAAATTCGCACCATAAACTTTCCATATATTTATATTGAGCAATCAATTCTTGTTGGCGTTGCTCTAACTCATCAACCGTAACTTTTGCTCGCTTTACTTCCATTCGCAATGCGCTTTCTTTACTTTTGATAGTAGGTAAAGCCTTACTTCGCATTTTGAGTTGTTTATTCAACTCATTAAGAGAGGTCTTGTTAAATTGAAACTTGATAGCCATATTGTTTTTTCTACAATGTCATTTTTTTCTAGGAAGCACTATTTCTTTTTCCAATAAGCATCCATCAAGTCATTCTTAATATTAACCTCTGCTTTGGTAAAATGTTTGCCAAATAAAGTCCATGCACAATCTAGCATAGCAGTCGTATCAATATCTACATCTATTGCTAAAAGTTGTTCGCTATATTCTTTTGCAAAAGCAAGAGTTCTTTCATCATAATCACTTAGATCAAAACCATTTTCTAGTTTTGTTTTGGCATTTGCCGCATCAGCATATAAACGCACGGCAGCATTCATTACTTGAGGATGGTCGTTTCGAGTTTGTTTTCCAATAACCAATTGCTTAAGACGTGAAAGAGACCGAAATGGGTCAACAACAACTTTTCCTGTGTCGCTATCGGTACGCAAAAATAGTTGACCTTCTGTAATATAACCAGTGTTGTCTGGGATAGCATGAGTGATATCCCCACCGCTTAGGGTTGTTACTGCAATAATTGTAATAGAGCCTCCACTTGGAAGTTGTACGGCCTTTTCATAAATCTTTGCTAAGTCACTATAAAGTGAACCTGGCATTGAGTCTTTTGATGGAATTTGATCCATGCGATTACTCACAATACTTAAAGCATCTGCATAGAGTGTCATATCGGTGAGAAGAACTAATACTTTTTCATTTTTGTCAACGGCAAAATATTCTGCAGCAGCCAGTGCCATATCTGGAATAAGTAGTCGCTCTACAGGTGGCTGCTCTGTTGTATTTGCAAAACAAATAATACGATCCAAGGCTCCTGCATTATCGAATACACTTTTAAAGTATAAAAAGTCATCATTACTTAACCCCATCCCTCCAAGAATAATTTTATCAGCTTTCGCTCGCAGTGCGACATTCGCCATTACTTGATTGTATGGCTGATCAGGATCAGCAAAAAAAGGGATTTTTTGTCCTGTAACCAGAGTGTTATTTAGGTCAATACCTGCAATTCCTGTTGCAATAAGATGTGAAGGTTGTGCTCTGCGAAATGGGTTTACAGAAGGTCCGCCTGTTTCTCTTTTTTCTCCTTGTACATCAGGCCCTCCGTCAATTGGTTTTCCATAAGCATTCAGAAAGCGACCCGCTAAGTCTTCACTGACATTTAACGTTGGTGGTTCTCCAAAAAATATGACCTCTGTATCTGTTGCAATGCCTTCTGTCCCTGAAAAAACTTGAAGAGTAATTAAATCTCCATTAATTTTCACCACCTGTGCTAACTTATTGCCTACTTTTGCTAACTCCTCATTTGAGACACCTTGAGCCTTTAAACTTACAGTAGCTTTTGTAATGCCTTCTAACTTAGTATATACGCGTTGAAATGCTGTTGTTGACATATCCTTATATTTTCATTTTTACTTACTATAAAATCTTTTTGGAGTTTTTTTATAATACTCTCCTATAGATTTTGGACTACAAGTTGATTCAAGTCGGCTTCATACTGCTTAAATTTAGAATCCTGAAACTCGCAGTAATTCATCTGTTTAATGATATTTATACAGGTTTTGTAAAACTTTTGACAGTCCTCAAATCCCTCAAACTTCAATGTTTTTCTACAAATGTCAATAATCTTTGTATACATATACTTTTGACGCTCTATAGGTGTAGAGGCATCAATTTTGTCAAATGCGTCTTGTTGCAAAATAGTAAAGTCTATTAATTCGGATTTCCAATATCTATCGTGATATTCTACAGGAACGCTATCGTCTCCTAAGATATTTATTTGCTCTGCTGCTTCTTTTCCTCGTTGTACAATAGTTTTGCCTTCACTGACTTTGTCAATCCAATCACTGCCTAGTTTTTCATTCATAAAGGCTTGTATTTCTGGATATTCTAAGTATTTTGAATAACTGTCCATTGGGTCAACAGCAGGATAGCGCTTGCTATCTGCACGCTGTTGAGATAAAGCATAGAAGCAACGTGCGGCCTTTTTAGTCCCCTCTGTTACGGGTTCCTTTAAATTTCCACCAGCAGGAGAGACTGTTCCAATAAAGGTTATTGACCCTGTGGTTCCATTATTTAGATATACAAAACCTGCTCGAGCATAAAAATTTGAAATGATAGCAGGCAAATCCATTGGAAAGGCATCTTGTCCTGGAAGTTCTTCTAGTCGATTACTCATTTCACGCAAGGCTTGTGCCCAACGCGAAGTTGAATCTGCGAGTAAAAGTACTTTAAGTCCCATATTACGATAATATTCTCCTAAAGTCATTGCGGTATAAACGGACGCTTCTCGAGCAGCAACAGGCATATTTGATGTATTGCAAATAATAGTTGTCCTTTCCATCAATTTTCGACCTGTACGAGGATCGTCTAATTCAGGAAATTCTTTGAAGATTTCGACAACTTCATTTGCTCGTTCGCCACAGGCAGCAACAATAATCATGTCTGCATCTGCTTGTTTTGACAGAGCGTGTTGTAGTACAGTCTTTCCACATCCAAATGGACCAGGAATAAAGCCAGTTCCCCCTTCTGCCATAGGGTTAAATGTGTCAATTACACGTACTCCCGTTTCCATCATCTTGAATGGACGTGGCTTGTTTTTATAGGTAACTATTGGTAATTTTACTGGCCATTTTTGCACCATTGTAATCGGATACTCAATGCCTTGTGCATCTACTACTACGGCTATTTTATCATGTAGTCTATATTCTCCGGCTGAAACAATAGATTTAAGGGTATATGTTTCAGTCATTTTGAATGGCACCATGATTTTATGAGCAATCCATCCTTCTTTTACTTCGCCTAGCCAGTCTGCCGCAACAACAGTATCACCTTCCTTTGCAAGTGGCAAGAATTGCCACTTGCTTTGTTCGTCAAGTGGATTAGTATATTCTCCCCGTTGGAGAAAAACTCCATTCATCTTCTCAAGATCATTTTGCAGACCATCGTAACTTTTTGACAATATGCCTGGACCTAATGTAACTTCAAGCATATGCCCTTCAAACTCAACAGGATTTCCAACTTTTAATCCCCGAGTACTTTCAAAAACTTGAGCAAATGCCTTATCGCCAACAATTTTGATAACTTCTGCCATCAACTTTACTCCATTATCGTGTTTCACAAAGCAAATTTCACTTTGTGAAACTGCTCCTTCAATTTTGATGGTAATGAGATTGGCAATAATACCTACTATTTTTCCGGAAGCTTTCATGTGCTATCTATCTGTTAAATTATACTTCACTTTCTGATTTTTGCAAATCAAATGATTGCAATATATTACTTAGAATAGTTTTAAGTTTTTGTTTTCCTAAAACACTATCTAATTTTGCCCAGCGCTCGATAAGTTGCATTTTTACGGCAAACGATAATACTTTTTCAATCGAGAAATAGTTGAAAATAGTCAATTCTTCTAGCATTTTGAATTTAAATGCGTCAAATTTGAGTTCTTTTTGCACTATATTTTTAGTGTCTGATATTTGTAGTAAATTATCTAATCCTTCAATATTTCCTTTAAGTCCAAAATCTGCTGACATGTTTTTAGTTAAGGAATGCGTAACTTCATCATCTCCTACAAGAAGGTCGACCATTTCTTTTTTCAACTTGCGAGAAGTAATTGCAACAAAAAAATTCCGTAAACTTCGATCAAGTGTAAACCAAGACAATAAAAACGAGTTATTTAGTGCTTCTATGTGCTCGTAGAATGACGTATTCATTTGCATTTCAAGTCTCAAAGGAGTAAGTAATAATTCATTTTTGCTTTCTTTTTGCTCTTTTATCTGTTGTAGGAAATTTTGCATATAAATAGGGAGAGCGTCAGTTCTGTTTTGTTCGATCGCTTCTTCGATTTCGTCTTTTGAAAAATTACCTAGGGTATTGAATTCGTGTTTTTTTATAAGAGCATTAATTAAATTTTGATTGTCATAAGATAAATACATTGTACGCCAAAGAGGCAAGTCTGCTGCATGGAGAGCGGACTCTATTTGCTCTTTGAGAAAAGGGTGGTCAAATGCACGTTGCTCGACATCAAGACTGAGTTCCGGAAATCCTGCAACAAGATAATAATATTGACGTGCCATTATTTGAGTTTATTCGCCAAATAAAATTTCACGAGTTTTTGGACGCAAATACTCTTTTAATAAATGCTCAAAATCTTGCTGTGTAAATGTAAGATAATAACTTCCATTTCTTTTTGCAATTTTAAATCCAGCCTTGATGTTTTTGTCAACAATGAACTCTAATTCTTTATCAAGAACTTGCATGCTACTTTTCGTAAATTCGGCAATTAATTTGCTTTGCATCTCAGATGATAAAAGAACTTTAAGCGAAGGAGTTTCTTGTGCGCAAGAATTAAAATTTTTTGCTGCGGTAAGAATAAGAGACTTTAAAAAGTCACCGTCTGCAAAAAAATCGGTTAAATTTTTCTGGAGTGTATTATTAAGCAAGCATTCTTCAATTTGTATTTTAACAGAGTTGAGTGTATTTTTGCCTGCCTGTTCAATTTCCTTTTTTGCAGCCTCAATAATTGCGTTAGCTTCTTTTTTTGCGATATCAATTGTGTTAGCTGCAGCAATTTTGGCGTTCTCTTCAATGTTTTTTGCTTCGACTTTTGCATTTGCAAGGATTTCATCGCCCTCACGACGACCCTTTTCAAGTCCCTCACCATAAAGTTTTTCTGTGAGTTGCGCTAATTTGTCTTGCATAATATTCTAATTTAATCGTTTGACACAAATATAGTAATAAATTATTATTCAGTTGCTGTTGCTGCTGTCGTATTTTCTTCTAATACACCTGTAATCTCATCTATGGCAATGGGTTCTTCGCTTTTGTTGACTTTCGCGATAGCGGCAATCGCATCATTTTTACGAAGGTTAATGAGTTTCACTCCTTGTGCAACTCGTCCAGAAAGGCGAATAGTATCTATTGGAAGACGAATTGCAATGCCAGATTTATTAATAATCATCAAGTCATTTTCATTAGTTACATCTTTGATTGCAATTAAATTGCCGGTTTTTTCTGTAATATTCAGAGTTTTAACCCCTTTTCCACCACGATTAGTTATTCTATAATCTTCTAGCAATGATCGTTTTCCAAAGCCATTTTCTGAGACTACTAAAACTTCACAATTTTGATTGTGAACGCAGATCATTCCAATCACCTCATCGGAGTCCTCAATGAGTATTCCTCGAACGCCGGCACCTGTCCTTCCTATTGTTCGTACTTTTGATTCATTAAAGCGTAAGGCCTTTCCATTGCGAGCCGCTAAAACAATCTCATTATATCCATTAGTTAATTTTGCTTCTAGAAGTTGGTCTCCGTCTTTTATGGTAATTGCATTAACTCCATTTTGACGAGGACGAGAATATGCCTCTAATAGGGTTTTTTTTACAATTCCGCGTTTAGTACATAACACGATGTAATTACTGTTGATATAATCCTTGTCAATTAATGTTTTAAGATTTATATAAGCTTTTACTTTGTCGTTGGGGTCAAGATTAATAGCCATTTGAATAGGCTTTCCTTTATTGGTTCTATCTCCTTCTGGAATTTCATACACTTTTAGCCAATAACATTTGCCCTTTTCTGTGAAAAACAACATAGTATTGTGCATTGTCGCAGAAAAAATATGCTCAATAAAGTCAGCTTCTCTCGCAGAAGCTCCTTTTGCACCTACGCCACCACGAGCTTGAGTTCGATAGTCGCTTAAAGGAGTGCGCTTAATGTAGCCTAAATGTGAAATAGTAATTACAACGTCATTATCGGCATAAAAATCTTCAGGGTTAAATTCTTCAGCGGTGGGGATAATCTCCGATCTTCTGCCATCATCATAGCGTTTCTTCATGTCTTGCAATTCTGCCTTAATTAGGTCAAATTGTGCTCCCTCGTCCCCTAAAAATGCCTGTAACTCTTGAGATAGTTTTGTGAGTTCGTTAAATTCCGCCTGTAGTTTCCCACGCTCTAATCCAGTCAAAGTCCGTAAGCGCATATCAACAATAGCGCGTGCTTGAATTTCACTTAAATTGAATTGTGTTATCAAATTTGCAATTGCTAAGTCTGGAGAAGCGCTTCCGCGAATAATAGAAATAACTTCATCTATATTATCTTGAGCAATAAGTAGTCCTTGCAAGATATGTAGGCGATCTTGAGCTTTACGTAGGTCAAAGTTTGCGCGACGTACAACAATCTCGTGACGATGCTTTACAAAATATTTAATTTGATCTTTTAACGGCAACATTCTTGGTCGTCCATCAACAAGCGCAATACTATTTATAGAAAATGTTGATTGCATTTCTGTGTGCTTGTAAAGATGATTTAGCACAATGTTGGCAATTGCATCTCGCTTTAACTTTATAACTACGCGGGTAGGATTGTTCCTGTCAGACTCATCATTAACAAAAGAAATGCCGTCAATTACCTTGTCCTGAGCAAGACCATAAATTTTCTCGACTAAGGCTGCCGGGCTTACCATGTAAGGCAACTCTGTTACTACAATAGTTTCCCTGCCAGTACTACTTATCTCAATTTCAGTCTTGGCTCTTACTACCGCACGTCCACGTCCTGTTTCATAAGCTTCACAAATTCCTTGTATTCCATAAATTGTTGCGCCAGTAGGAAAGTCGGGGCCTTTTATGTGATGCATTAATTCTGTTACAGTAATATCAACATTATCAATATATGCACAAATGCCGTCGACTACTTCTCCTAAATTATGGGGAGGCATATTCGTTGCCATGCCTACGGCAATTCCAGAAGTGCCATTTATTAATAACATTGGAATCTTGGCAGGAAGCACTTTTGGCTCCTTCATACTGTCGTCGAAGTTTGGCGCAAAGTCAACCGTGTCTTTTTCAATGTCAATCAGCATTTCTTCGGCAACCCTTCGTAAACGAGCCTCCGTGTAACGCATTGCTGCTACCGCATCTCCGTCTCGCGATCCGAAATTTCCTTGCCCTTCCACTAGCATGTAGCGCAAACTCCACCACTGAGCCATCCGAACCATTGTATTATATACGCTGCTGTCTCCATGAGGGTGAAACTTTCCCATTACATCTCCAACAATACGTGCGGATTTTTTGTAGGATGATGTGGCGCTTAATCCCATTTCTCCCATGCCAAATAGTACGCGACGATGTACAGGCTTAAGTCCATCACGCACATCGGGTAGTGCTCGAGAAACAATCACCGACATTGAATAGTCAATGTACGATGACTTCATAATCTCTTCAATGTTTACAGGGATGATTTTTTCGCTGTCTGAAAGGTCTGTCATAATAGTCTATGATATTTATGTTTTTGTGCATTGCACTCTGTATGCATACACATATAATGTTCAAATTTGATGCTAAGGTAGGTATTTTTTTTGTGATGGAGTTCGAAATTTGTTGCAAAAATTATCAACAAGTTGATTCGCATACATTATATTTATTGTATATTTGCATTTTGGAATACTTGATAAAAATGCTTTAAAATTCCATGCTGTATCAAGTTTGAGACTAAAAAATGTTTTATGAAACTAAGCGCATCACAAGAAGTTCTAGATATCTTAGAGTTTAGCCGAGAGGAGGCTATTCGTTTGGGATGTCATGCAGTTGGAACAGAGCATTTATTGCTTGGTATATTGCGTGAAGGCAATAACTCTGCGACAGACGTGCTAGATATGCTGAAAGTCAATTTAAAGTCACTTAAGGAGGTTGTAGAGGATACGGTTAGAGCAGGAGAGCCCTTGCAAATGGACGGTGTGGATGAATTGCCACTGTATAATTCAACGGTTCAAGTTCTTAAAATGCAAGAGTTTGAGGCTTGTACTTTAAAGTCAAGTAGCATTGATGCTATTCATATATTATTGGCTATATTGAGATCCGAAGATGATACGACAACCTTAACTCTTGATCAATTTGGGGTTAACTATCACAAGGTATTATCTTTGCTGAAAGGCGAGAATTTACATTTTGAGGAAGCATTGAGTTCGCCAGCATTGCACCATCTTGATGGTGAGGAGGGGGACGAGTTTGAGGATGAGACTTCTTTCTCCCCTCGTCTTAGAGAGGAAGTAGTGTTGTCTAGTAGTAAAAAACACTCGTCAATTTCAACTACTCGGTTGATTGATAAGTTTGGAACAGACTTGACAAAATCTGCAGAAAAAGACTTGCTAGATCCTGTAATTGGACGAGATAAGGAAATTGATCGAATTGCTCAAATATTAAGCCGACGAAAAAAAAACAATCCCCTCTTAATAGGAGAGCCTGGTGTTGGAAAAAGTGCAATTGTTGAAGGTCTTGCAATACGAATTGCCAAAAGGCAAGTCTCAAGATTTTTGTTTGATAAACGCCTTGTAATGCTAGATTTAGGAGCATTAGTGGCTGGCACAAAATATAGAGGCGAATTTGAGGAGAGATTAAAAGGCATTTTGACGGAACTTGAAAAAAATCCGCATATTATTCTTTTTATTGATGAAATTCATACTCTTATAGGAGCAGGGAATGCAAGTGGATCGCTTGATGCTGCAAACATATTGAAGCCTGCTTTGTCGCGAGGACAATTGCAGTGTATTGGAGCAACAACATTAAATGAATATCGAGAATCTATTGAAAAAGATGGCGCACTGGAGCGTCGTTTTCAGCGAATAATGGTTGCACCACCTACGATTGATGAAAGTATTGAAATTTTAAAAAACCTTAAAGGACACTATGAGCGGCATCATAATGTTTGTTATACAGACGAAGCCATTAGGGCGTGTGTGACCCTTACTCAAAGGTATGTATCAGAACGATTTTTGCCAGACAAAGCTGTTGATGTAATGGACGAGGCCGGAGCTCGTATGCGTATGTCAAATGTGATTGTGCCACTTAGAATAACACAAATAGAGCAAGAACTTACTCAAGTTAATAAAGATAAAAAAAGTGCTTGTGATGCACAGAATTATGAGGCCGCATTGATTTTGAGAGACAGAGGGCGACTCCTTTCTGCGGAATTTAAGAGTGAGCAAGATAATTGGCTCAAGGACTTGAAAGAAAATCCGCAAGTTATTGATGCAGATAAAATTGCAGAAATTGTTGCTAGTATGACGGGTGTGCCTGTACAGCGTATTGCAGAGGAGGAGACTAAAAAGTTGCGCAATATGGAGGATTCCCTTAAAGGGAGTGTTATTGGACAAGATACTGCTGTAGCCCATGTAGTAAAAGCAATTCAGCGCAATCGTATTGGGTTAAAAGACCCAAATCGGCCGATTGGTTCATTCATTTTTCTAGGACCGACAGGAGTAGGAAAAACATTGCTAGCAAATGTGTTAGCGAAATACTTATTTGATTCTCTCGATAATCTGATTCGAGTAGATATGAGTGAGTATATGGAGAAATTTGCAGTTAGTCGATTGGTCGGTGCCCCTCCTGGCTATGTTGGTTATGAACAAGGAGGATTACTTACAGAAAAAGTTCGACGCAAACCGTATTCTGTTGTGTTGCTAGATGAAATAGAAAAAGCACATCCTGATGTACTTAATTTGTTACTTCAAGTGCTTGATGAAGGACATCTCACAGACAGTCTTGGAAGATGTGTTGACTTTAAGAATACTATTGTGATTATTACAACCAATATTGGCTCACGAGAGGTGAGTGATTTTGGCTTGCAAGTTGGCTTTTCAATGAATGAAGATCAACCCAAAGATAATGATAAAGCAAAAGAAATTGTACGGAAGGCATTGCGAAAGAGTTTTCGCCCTGAGTTTTTGAATCGTATTGATGATATTATCACGTTTAATCGCTTGAGCAAAACGGATATTGAGAAAATCATGGATATTGAACTAAAAGGACTGCTTGAGAGATTACATCAAATAGATTGCAACTTACATTTGACCGCAGCGGCAAAGCACTTTATTGTGGAAAAAGCTTATGACGCAGAATTTGGAGCACGTCCGCTAAAACGAGTATTACAGCAATATATTGAAGATAATGTGGCAGAGGCGATTATTGCCAATAATTGTAAGTCCAAAAAAAATATTACAATTGACCTTGACGTAAATAAAAAAGAAATAACGGTAAAGATAGAAAGTATAAAATAATAACTGTAAAATTATGGCAAATGTAACATTTAAGGGCTCGCCTATTACTTTGAAAGGTAATGAGGCAAAAGTGGGGAATTCAGCTCCGGACTTCACTGTTTTTGCACCCGATTTATCGCCAGTAAAATTGAGCGATTTTAAAGGAAAGATTAAAATTATTACGGCCTTTCCATCAATAGACACACCCATTTGTGCTCTACAAGCGCGCACGTTTAATAAAAGAGTTACGGAGTTAGGGAAAGACGTTGTTGTTGTTGCGATTTCTTGTGATTTGCCATTTGCGCTAGGACGTTTTTGCGCTGCAGAGAATATTGAAAAGGTATATGCAACTTCTGACCATAATCAATTAGACTTCGCTAATAAATATGGGTTTTTAATAGCAGACTTGCGCCTTTTAGCTAGAGGTACGGTTGTTGTAGATAAAAATGATACAATTCGCTATGTAGAATATGTTTCTGAGGTTACTACTGAGCCAAACTATCAAGGTGCATTGGATTGTGTGAAAACGTTGCTATAGAGGGAATTATTAACAAAATACATTTGAGTTTTTTCTTCAAGTTTTTTTATTTACAACTATTATGAAAAAAAATAAAAATATGTTTGGCATTACTTGTTTTTTGCCTAAAATAGTATTACTCCTTAGTTTTACACTTTCCTTTGGAGGATTTATCGCATGTAATAAAGTTGATGACGATGCTTTGCCACAATATCTCCTTTCTGTAGAGAGAATTGAAGGCGAGGGATTTGCTACTGCCGCATGGAAGTCAGGTAGTGCCACATGGGTAAATTTAGTTGCTGGGGTTAAGATAAATCAAGGATTGGATGTTACTCTTACTGCTGAACCTCGTAATCCTGCACACACGGCTGTATGGAATGGAACGGTTATAGGAACGAGAATGGTTACATCTATGAAAGATAAAGATCAGAAAATTTCAGTAGCATTTCAACCTTCTCCTCCCGTAAACTACGCTCTTAAGATTTCGCCTCATGATGCAGTGCGAGTTTATCTAGATAAGGACTATAATTTGGAAATAACAGAGTACGATCAAATTAGAGAAGATGCAAGGCTGTATCTTGACATTTTGAAAGTAAAAGACCAACAAATACACTCTGTAGATGGAATAGACCCCGGAAGTTTGAGTGAAGATAAAACAAAGGCTTACATTACAATGACATCTGATAAAACAGTCACGGTTACTTATATAGATATTACTTATCATAAGTTAAAATTGCATCCTTCCGTGACGGCCTTTATAGATGACGAGCGTCAAAAACCCATACAAGATCTTAATAAAATTGAATTTGGAACTAAAATATATCTTACAATATCCGTAGACGATGACGAAACTAAAATTGTAGATGTGCCAGGCGTCAATGATTTGAACCAAGATAAAACAAGGGGGACAATTATTATGACAGAGGATAAAGAGATTATTCCTGTTTTAGAGACGAACCCTGATCTTTTTGAGACGCAAGATATGGATGACGGTAATTATGTCAGTGTTATTAAATATCGCGGAAATAAATCAACCGTTGGAATTCCTGCGTTTCTCAAGAATATAGCTGGCGAGTCTGTGCCTGTACGTGGGGTAGGAGATATTAATGGCACATGGCTTCAGCCGGTTTTTAACGATAATTTGGTTAGTGTAACACTGCCCACAGGAATTACGAATATTGGAAGACAGGCGTTTGACGGATGTCGTAATATGACAAGTTTTAATATTCCTTCAACAGTAACTATTATTGGAGATAATGCGTTTAGAGGATGCCAATTGTCTTCTATTGATATTCCTGTCTCTGTAACCGAGATTAGCGCGAATGCATTTGAGGGATGTCTCTTTTCGGAGATTACGCTTCCCGAAAATTTATCTACTTTAGGACAGGACGTATTTATGTCCTGCCCAAATTTGAGAACAATTACAATGCCAGGAGTTGGCGAGATATCAAGTGTTTTAAATGGAACGCTCAATATAACCTTAAATATCATTGGCGAAAAATCTCCAGGGCGTTTTCAGAATTGTACTTCTTTAGTTGAGATTGTAATTGCGAAAACAGTCCCAGTACAAGGAGAAAATCGGGAGATGTTTGAAGGTTGTCTCAATTTGAAAAAAATCACAATGCCTATGCCTTCTTTTAGTTCTTCTAATATGGGACACGTTTTAAAGGGATTGGCGGATGGTCAAATAGAATTGACATTTAACAATGATCCTATAGAAATGCCTTCGTTTGGTGGAGGCAAAGATGACGAAAGTGACGAAACTGGGCAGGGTAGTGGTGGTAGGGCATTAAAAAAACTTACGATGCCAGCCTCTATACAGCGATGTGGCTCAGGCATTTTTAGCACCGCGTTTAATTTAGAAGAATTAATTATGCTAGGAACTACACCGCCTACAGTTGATGCGCAAGCATTTTCTGGACTGACGAATTCTGAGTTGAAAATTTATGTTCCTAAAGGGAGTCTTAATAGCTATGCAAGCGATAAAAAACCCGAAGACGAAGGTTGTTCTGGAGAAGGAGAAGGAGATTGTTTTATGGTCGGCTGGTATCAGTTAGAAGGAAAATTTGTAGAATATTAAGATATTTCATAATAGAATTAAATTTTTATAGTGAAAAAAGGTGGCATAAAACGCCACCTTTTTTTCTTTTATTTTGGAGAGACCTAAAACTTATTAACAATTCCATCAATTTACAGCATTGCTTTTGGAATGTATGAGTTGAATGTATTATCTTCGTCAACTATTTATAAAATACTCATTTACTATGGCAAAAAAGGAAGATATAAAAC
>JBOFDL010000028.1:0-19552 GCA_051646985.1 Bacteroidales bacterium
TAAATCTAAAAAGGCTCAATTATCATTTTCGTTATCTGCATAAAAAACGCCCCTAAATAACTATACGATTCTCGATAGTTATCAGGGGCGTTTCTATTACCTTACTCAAACGCTTATTCTTGCTTGGTAATCAAAAAAACACAAACCATTAAATTGCTCCCTACGACGGCATTATCCGTATCAGGTCAATGGGTTTAATCTCAGCCTATACAATTACGATAAGCACCCCTTTAAACATTCAGCGCGAAGATAATACTTTTTTCTAGACTGACAATAATTCATCTATCATCCGTTTTTGGTGTTTTTTTAGCAGAAGTCTTCGTTTTGGTATTTGCATAAAAAGTACGATATTTGCAACTTACTTAAAATATAAAAATATGAGAAAAAAAATTGTTGCAGGTAATTGGAAAATGAACACCAATTTTGCCGAAGGAGAAGCCTTGGTAAAAGAATTAGTAGAAAAAAAAAGCCATCTTAGTGCAGATGTGAGTTTAATAGTTGCCCCTCCTTTTACTCATCTTGCTTGTTTAGCGAAGTCTCTAGAGAATGCAGGCATTGGATTAGCCGCGCAAAATTGTGCAGAATATGAAGCTGGTGCATATACTGGTGAAATTTCGGCAAAAATGTTGGCTTCTATTGCTGTTAAATATTGTATTTTGGGGCACTCAGAGCGTCGTGAGTACTATGGCGAAACCAATGCTACGCTTACAAAGAAAGTGGCTCAAGTATTTTCTAATGGAATCACTCCTATTTTTTGTGTAGGCGAAAAATTAGATGAACGTGAACAAAATCGTCATTTTGAGGTTGTTAAACAGCAACTAGAGGTTGTTTGTACTCTTAGTCCTCAAGACTTTTCGAAAGTTGTGATTGCTTATGAGCCAGTTTGGGCCATTGGTACTGGTAAAACTGCATCTTCAGAACAAGCGCAAGAAATACACGCCTATATCCGCAAGGTGCTAGTAGAAAAATTTGGAGATATAGCTCAACAAACATCTATTTTATATGGTGGAAGTTGTAAACCTTCAAATGCAGCAGAAATTTTTGCTCAACCCGATGTAGATGGAGGACTTATCGGAGGAGCAGCTTTAGTCGCAGATGATTTTATTGCGATTGCAAAAGCGTTTTAAATTTACTCTTCTTTACTGATAATAAAATGTCGAGTGTAACACTCGACATTTTTTATTCAATTATATGACAAAATTTACTTAATAGAAGTTTTAAGTAAATCTGCTAGCATTTTATAGCCTATTTCATTTAATAATACCCCGTCTTTACTTACAGTTTTAAGTAATTTATGGTTTTTATCTTGAAATTTCGGAGCAAGATCAATAAATGTAAATAAATCTGGTTTTGCTTCCGCTTTTAATTGTTGATTAAGAGTTTGAATTTTAGTGTTTTGTAGTGAGTCTGAACCAGGAGTAGCACTTAATACATAAAATTTCGTTTCTGGTTGATAATGCTTTGTTAGTCTTGCAATCGTCTTAATGTTACCAGTAACATGACTCGGCAAAGTCGTTGTATTGTTTACCCATAAATCATCTGTACCAACCAACACTATAATTGCCTTAGGTTTTGCACATATAATCTCAATGCAACGAGCCACCATAGCGTAACTTACATCTCTATCAATTCCACGATTCTTGATGTTTGGCATTGCCATACGTTTTGCCCAATCGCCACCTTTTTCAACAAGCGTTCCACCAAAAAACACAATATCCCCTTCTTTTAATGGGTCTTTTTTAAAATCCTCTATTCGTTTGTGATAATAAAGTCCGACTCCATGGTCATGCTCAAAAAAGAACATTGATGTGTCAGGATAAAGTTGATTACAAAAAGTCTTGTCATCCGCCCAAACTACTCCACAAAGTAGAAGAACAATACTTGAAAAAATTAAACGTTTCATACTATACTAAATTAAAATTAAATAAAATAACCTTATTCTTATAAACTTGCTTGAAGTTTTTCATTTGCGATTACAACTTCCTTTTCCATATTTTCCTTAAAATCAATTATCTTTTGCTGTACTTCTATATCATTGGCGCCAATAATCTGCACCGCTAAAATAGCCGCATTTTTTGCACCATTTAAAGCAACCGTTGCAACAGGAATACCTGTGGGCATTTGTAAAATCGATAAGATAGAATCCCAACCATCAACAGAGTTCTTCGATTTAATCGGAACTCCAATCACAGGTAATGGGGTAAGTGCTGCCACTACCCCAGGTAAATGTGCAGCTCCGCCTGCTGCGGCTATAAAAACCTTCACTCCTCGTAAATGCGCTTTTTTTGCTAAATCCAAAACTCTATCAGTAGCGCGATGTGCAGAGAGGGCATTAATTTCATACGAAATATTCAGCAATTTTAGAAATTTAACCGCTTCCTCAACTACAGGCATATCTGAGATGCTTCCCATTATAATGCTAACCTTTGCGTTCATTGTAATATGCTTGTTTTATTTTTGTAATAAAAATAGTACCTTCGCGTAATTTTTGTGCGAGCAAAGATATATGTTTTGTATTACAAAAGCAATGTGTTATAACACACATTACCATTAAAGTATCAAAATGAAAATTATAAAGTTACACGATAAATCTTTTGCTCTCTCTATCTCAGAGTCCCAAATTGATACGGCAATACAAGGATTGGCGGATAAAATTAATGAGGACTATAAAAATATTGATAGTCCCCCCCTTTTTTTATCTGTGCTTAATGGGTCATTTATGTTCTCTGCAAATCTCATTAAACGGATTACTTGTTTATGTGAGATTTCCTTCGTTAAACTCGCCTCTTATCATGGCGAATATAGTTCTGGAAAAACACTTGAACTTATCGGCATTAACCATATCCTACAAGATAGGCATATCATTATTTTAGAAGATATTGTCGATACAGGGAATACCTATGCCTCTCTGATGCATACACTACAACAACATCATCCAAAATCTGTTAAAATGGCAACTATGCTATTTAAGCCTGATGTATATGATAAAAACTTACTCGTTCATTATGCGGCAATCGAAATCCCTGATGCTTTTATTGTAGGTTATGGATTAGACTACAATGGCTATGGACGAAATTTACCTGAAATTTACACCGTACAAAATTAACCTAATAAAATACTTAAAATGCTAAATCTAATTCTATTTGGTGCACCTGGTGCAGGAAAAGGGACTCAAGCCGAAATGCTTACTAAAAAGTACAACTTTATTCACCTTTCAACAGGAGAAATGCTACGCACTGAAATTGCACAAGGAACGCCACGAGGCATTGCCGCAAAAGCATTGATGGATCAAGGAGAATTTGTGCCCGACAACACTGTCTTAGAAATGGTTGCCGAACAAATCCAAACAAATCCAAATGCAGAAGGATTTATTTTTGATGGCTTTCCTCGCACCACTCCTCAAGCAGAAATGCTAGATAAAGTACTTGCATACAACGGAACCTCAATAACTGCAATGATTGCTCTTGATGCTCCAGAAGATGAATTAGTAAAACGTCTTTTATCTCGCGGAAAAATCTCAGGGCGAAGTGATGACCAAGATGAATCTATTATTCGCAATCGGATTCAAGTATATAACCAAAAAACCCAGCCGCTTATTGGCTACTACAATGCTCAAAAAAAATATGTCAATATAAAGGGGATTGGTGAAATTAACATCATTTTCAATAATCTCTGTACTGCTATTGACCAACTCTCTTACTAAGAAAATTTACTATGCCTGCCTCCAATTTTGTCGACTATGTTAGGGTTTTTTGTCGCTCAGGACATGGAGGCCCAGGTGCATCTCACTTACACCGTGAAAAATTTGTAGACAAAGGCGGCCCAGATGGCGGTAACGGAGGACGTGGAGGACACATTATTATACGAGGTAATAGCCAGCATTGGACTCTCATTCACCTAAAGTATCGAAAGCACATTCATGCAGATGATGGAATACGTGGTGGTTCAGCATTAAGCACTGGCTCTGACGGAAAGGATATTATACTAGAGGTGCCTTTAGGAACCATTGCTCGCCACGCCGAAACCAAAGAGATATTACTTGAGATTACAGAAGATGGCGAGGAGAAAATTCTATTAAAAGGAGGACGTGGCGGAATGGGAAATGCTTTTTTTAAGAGTTCAACTAATCAAACCCCACGCTACTCTCAACCAGGAGAAGAAGGCCAAGAAGATTGGTTTATCTTAGAATTAAAAATTCTTGCTGATGTTGGTCTAGTTGGATTTCCAAATGCAGGAAAATCCACTCTGTTATCAGTAGTAAGTGCAGCTAAACCCAAAATTGCCGATTATCCATTTACTACACTTGAGCCTAATTTAGGAATTGTACGGTATCGCGATTATAAATCCTTTGTCATGGCTGATATTCCTGGAATTATTGAGGGAGCAAGCGAAGGTCGTGGACTAGGAATTCGATTTCTAAGACATATAGAGCGCAATTCTATACTACTTTTTCTAGTACCTGCGGATGCTGAAGATATTAAAAAAGAGTATAAAATTTTACTGTCCGAGTTAAAAAAATATAATCCTGAGATGTTGGATAAGAAGCGTATTTTAGCCATATCAAAAAGTGATATACTCGACGATGAATTACGCTCTTATATAAAAAAAACTCTGCCCAAAGATATTCCCTCAATTTTTATATCATCTATTGCACAATCAGGAATTACTGAACTTAAAGATACGCTTTGGAAGGTATTGGTAGACGCTTAATGCCAAGTTTTGAACTTTCTTGCTCATATACTACTTTCAGGAAATAATCCTCATCATCAAATAGGAGGTTTCATTGCAGACTATGTAAAAGGCCGTCGATTTGAAGGACTCAGCCCTGCTATAACAGAGGGCATTTTACTTCATCGAAAGATTGACACTTATACTGACTCACATTTACTTTTTCTGCAAATGCAAAATTTATTACGTCCAACTTTTGGTCGTTATTCGGGTATATTCCTAGATATTTATTATGATTATTGTTTAGCAAAAAATTGGCGCAAGTTCTCCAAAGAATCACTGGCCTATTTTACATATAGATTTTACTATGCACTTTGGAAAAATCGGCACGAATTGCCATTACAAGTAAAGAGTTTTTTATGGCACTTTATTTTCTCAAATAGGCTGTATAGTTACAGAAAAATAAAAGGTATTGAGCGCACTCTCTGGATAATGGGGAAGTACACTTCTCTACCTCAACAAAGCAAAGAGGCGGCTTTATTTTTGCAAAAAAATGAAAGGATTTTGGAGCAAAATTTTTTGCAATTTTTTCCTTTACTTATTAAGGTTGCAAGCGATAACGGGATACATCAAGATTGAGTAAAATAAAAATTAAAATGGTAAATGCCCACAATGATGAGCCTCCATAACTAATGAATGGAAGGGGGATACCTATAACAGGCATAATACCAATTGTCATTCCAATATTAACAAAAAAATGAAAGAACAGTATAGATACAACTCCATAACCATAGATTTTTGCAAAATTACTTCTCTGTCGCTCTGCAATACGTGTAAGGCGAACTAATAGCATAGAGTATAACCCAATTACAACAAGACTTCCCAAAAATCCCCATTCTTCTCCTATTGCACAAAAGATAAAATCTGTTGCCTGTTCAGGAACAAAATTGCCCTTTGTTTGTGTTCCTTCTAAAAAGCCTTTACCCGTAAATCCGCCTGATCCAATAGCAATTTTTGACTGATGCACATTATAACCCCATCCTTTTAAATCAGACTCTATACCTAATAAGTCATTAATTCTTCTACGTTGATGCTCCTTTAATACATTATCTACAATATAATCAACAGAGTAACTAATGCTTACAGAAACAATAAAAAGTCCTGCAATCACTAATAAATATGTTAATTTTCGGAATAAAATATAAAATAAAATAATCGGAATAAGAATCGCATGAGCAATTAACAAGGCATCAAATAAAGAAATTTGAACATCTAGCGATTGAGGCAATAAAAGATGTAATATAATACTTGTTAATGCAATAAAACCCAAAATAATAAAGGCAGTCTTATATCTATGACTCATTACCATAAAAATTGACAAGCATAATATATCCATTAAAATCACAATAGAATGTTGTTCAATCAACAACGATAATGCAAATAGTGATATAAGAAAGAATAATACTCCAATGATCCAAATTCGTAATCCGGCTCGATAAAATACAATGATAAATGATGAAAGTACAAGTGCAGATCCTGTATCATGTTGTAGTAGCGTTAGTGCAAAAGGAATTGCAATAATAAGGATAATGTGAAGTAAGTCTTTAAAATTTTGAATCTTGAATCCATGTACACTAATTCTTTTGGCTAAAAAAAGAGCCGTTACAACCTTTACAAACTCAATGGGTTGAATACTAATAATTCCCAAGGAAAGCCAAGATCTTGAACCATTAATTTCACGTCCAAAAATAAGAGTGGCTATAATTAATAATAATCCTAAAGTATAAAGAAATCCTGAAAAAACTTGAAAAAATCTACTTTCCACAACCATAATAAGAATTGCAATAATTCCAGCAATCCCAATCCAGAGCATCTGAAGCGCACTACGACTTGAAAAGTTAAAAAACATATTACTCTCAGAGTTTGTATATCCTACGGCATAAATACTTATTACACCAATACCAACAAGTGTAAGCCATATTAAAACAACGCCCCAATCAAGCCTTGCTAAAATTCCATTACTTTTTAACGACATTATTATGAGGGAGTAAATTTGCATTAACAACACGCTCCTCTACCCAAGAGCGAGAGATGTTCCGCTTAAGATATTTTTCTACAATAAGACTTGCAGTAGGGGCAGCCCATGTCGCGCCAAAACCACTATTTTCTACATACACAGCAACTGCAATTTTGGGATTATGCCGAGGTGCAAAACATATAAAAACCGAATGGTCTGCTCCATGAGGATTTTGAGCGGTTCCTGTTTTCCCACAAACTTCAATATGAGGAATATACGCAGAGCCTGCGGTTCGCCCAGGTCCGCCATTTACCGCCAAAGACATTCCTTCTATAACCGGCTCAAAGTGCGAGGAGGCAATAGAAGTAAATCGAGGTGTTGTAAAGTGGTTACTCACAGTTTCCCCTTGAATGCTTTTAATAACGTGAGGGGGATAGTAAAATCCACGATTTGCAATAATTGCGGCTAAATTTGCCATATGAAGAGGCGTTACCCCTAACTCCCCTTGTCCAATGGCTAATGAAATAACACTTAGTGACTTCCATCTATTTCTTCCATGCATGTTATCATAAATAGTATGAGTAGGCAGTAAGCCTCTTAATTCATTTGGAATATCTGATTCTAATTTCGTTCCAATACCAAAACTTTCTACATGCTTTCTCCACATTTCAAATCCTGCCTGAGGAGATCCAAGTCCAGGTTTATCAATAATATTGCGAAATATATGACAATAATAAGAGTTACAGGAGACTTGTAATGATTGCATCAAGTTAACAGGAGAAAAGTGTCCATGACATCCGACCCTCTGATTTCCTGCATAGTAACCTCTATTACAACTATTCATCGTATAGGGAGTAATAACTCCTTCTTGCAATGCGACAAGTGCATTTACTGTTTTAAAAATTGATCCAGGAGGATACTGTGCCATTACAGCACGATTAAACAATGGCTTATGAGGGTCAATCGACAAAGCATTTCGTTCCCCCGCTCTTCGCACATCAATAAAGGTTTCAGGATCAAAATTAGGCGCACTAATCATTGCAAGAATTTCACCTGTAGATGGTTCAATAGCAACAATACTTCCAAGTTTATTTTGCATTAATTTTTCTCCATATTCTTGCAACTCCACATCAATGGTGCAAACTAGATTATTTCCAGCAATTGCAATGGTGTCTAAACTTCCATTTGCAAATGGCTCTCGCACCCGATTATGCACATCTCGCATATAAATACTCACCCCACGTTTTCCACGCAATATGCTTTCATAGGCTTTCTCTATGCCAATTTTACCAATATAACTACCTTGTATATAAAAATTATCTTTTGCAATATCGCTTGTATCAGCTTCTGCAATATAACCAATAAGATTTCCTGCTAGTTTTCGCGAGTACTGTCGAATACTACGAGGATGGACATAAAAACCGGGAAATTTAAACCATTTTTCTTGTAATAATGCAAAGGCCTCTACGGAAACTTGTCTACGAAATAAAACGGGCTGAAAGGCAGCATTTTTTTTAGCTTTTGCCTTGAGAGTTGCAATAGTTAAAGCAATTTGTGTGGGCGTTTGTCCCAGTACTTTTGCCAGGGTTAATGTATCAAAATTCTGCACCTCACGAGGAACTATTTCTATATCGTACACTGTTTGATTTCCAACCAAAAGTGTTCCATTACGATCATAAATTAACCCACGAGCAGGATATAATACCTCATAACGCATCCCATTTTTTTCTGCAATACGCTTGTAGTAACTATCTACAATTTGAATATAAAAAAGTCGTCCAAGTAAAACAAAAGAGGCAATAAGAAGAAATCCAATCAAATGCCTTTTACGACTAGCAAACTCATTCACCTAATGATATTTTTTGATTTTTTTCTAACAAAAAACATAATAAGTACCATAATCGTCGTCGCAGTAATTGTACTTAATACAGCTCGAAGTATCGTATAGTAAAATTCATAAAATGTAAAAACTTCTAGAAAAAATAAACTATGATGAAAAATTGAGGAAAAAATAAAGATGTATATCAAGAATCGTAAAAAACCAAAATTTTTAATTGATGGATATATTTGTCTGCTCCGTTCCTCATAATTTGTCATTTTATTCAAAATCCAAGGGCGTAGAAATGCAATTAAAAGGCATGCGGAGGTATTTTCGCCCATAGTTCCCGATAAAAAATCAACCGTAAATCCTAATATAAATGCTAAAAATAATAATCGTATGTATGAACTACCAAGTGGCATCAAAAGTATAATAAGAATATAAATTGATGGAGCGACAAAAGAGTTTAACATTCCCCTTAATTGAAGATTATTAATCACAAAAATTTGAACAATAATCAGTGCAATAGGGATAATAATACTTTTAATAAACTTATTCATTATTATTTAACGTATACTTTACCTGTCGTTAACTCCTCTAAGGCAACTCTCTCCGCATAATGCAAGGATTTTACCACATTAACATAACGTAGATTATTAAAATCTATATTTAATCCTACACGCACCTCGTGAAAACTACCGCGTTTTGTTTTAAATGACAGCACTTTGCCAATTAAAATTCCTTCTGGAAAGGCTAATGAGTTTGCACTTGTCTCCACGGTGTCCCCAACCATTATATTAACGTGCTGTGGAATCTCAGAAAGAACAACTTCTCTATAATCTATACCATCCCAAGAAAGAGTACCTAAATGACCTGTACGTTTTAAGCGTGCACTTGTACGAAACTCTCTATTAAGTAATGATACCACTGTAGAATAATGACCTGATGTATTAACAACAATTCCAACCACACCTTTATCTGCAATAACTCCCATCTCTGAAGTAATATTATCCCATATCCCAACATCTAGCGTTATAAGATTATGCTGCCGATTGGTAGTAGCATTTACAATTTTAGCAGGCACATACGAAAACAGTTTCCCGTTTTTTTCATTTACTTTAATCCTACGCAAAGAATCTGCTTCTTGATAATAGTCAAGCATATTTCGCAATTTTGCATTTTCTTGCGCTAAATATTCATTTTCAACTCGTAGCGAAAGTAAACTTAATACCTCATTCTGAAAATAGTAAAAATTGGCTTGTAACCATTGAGTAGCTGCAAATATTTGTGTTTTTTGATAATAAGAGTTATAGAAAAGTAGTGAGATTGCTACTCCTTGTAGCAAAAGGAATAAAATAAATCCATGAAATCGCGAGATAAATTTAAGCAGACTATTCATTGAAGCTTTTTGTTTTTACCTCATCAAGAATGGAAATGAATTAATATTTTTAAGTGCAATTCCAGTTCCTCGAGCAACTGCATGTAATGGGTCTTCCACCACATGAAATGGAATATTAATTTTTTCTGAGAGACGCTTGTCCAAACCTCGAAGTAAGGCTCCACCTCCAGCAAGATACACCCCTTTCGATACAACATCTGCATATAATTCAGGGGGAGTATGTTCAAGTACACTAAGAATCCCACTTTCTATTTTTGCAATAGATCGATCTAAACTATAGGCAACTTCTTGATATGATATAGCAACTTCAACAGGAAGGGAGGTCATTAAATTAGGTCCTCGCACAATGTAGTCTTTTGGCGGGTTACTAAGCTCTGCAAGCGCACTACCAACATTAATTTTAATTTCTTCTGCCGTGCGTTCTCCAATTTTTATATTATGTTGATGACGCATATATGCTTGAATATCTGTTGTAAAAACATCTCCTGCAATACGCACACTTTTATTGCATACAATTCCTCCAAGCGCAATAACGGCAATTTCTGTTGTGCCACCACCTATATCGACTACCATATTTCCTTCTGGCGCCTCCACATCTAAGCCTATGCCCAAGGCCGCAGCCATGGGCTCATAAATCATATACACATCTTGTCCTCCTGCATGTTCGGCAGAGTCTCTCACTGCACGAATCTCAACCTCTGTACTCCCTGAGGGGATACAGACAACAATACGCAATGATGGGCGAATTAAACGATTGCCAGAGTCAATTTTTTTAATCATCCCTCTTATCATTTGCTCGGCAGCATTAAAGTCAGCAATAACACCATCACGCAAGGGACGAACAGTTTTAATATTTTCATGTGTTTTGCCGTGCATTTGTCTTGCTTTTTCTCCTACAGCAATCATACGATGACTAACTTGATCTAAGGCAACTATCGAAGGTTCATCTACTACAATTCTATCATTGTGAATAATTACGGTATTGGCAGTACCTAAATCTATTGCCAATTCTTGCATTAGGAATGAGAAAAACTTCATTGAAAAATTTTATTAAGTAAAATAACTAATTTTAATGTTTAAAATGTCTTATGCTAGTGCTCATCATACTCATTTGATGTTCATTACAAAAATCCACACTTAACTTATCATTTATTGAGCCTCCTGGTTGAACAACAGCAGTAATGCCTGCTTTATACGCAATTTCCACACAGTCGCCAAATGGAAAAAATGCATCGGATGCCATAACCGCACCCTGCAGTGAAAATCCAAATGATTGAGCCTTTTTTATCGCATGTTGTAAGGCATCAATTCTTGATGTTTGCCCCACACCACTAGCAACTAGTTGTTCATCCTTTACCAGAACAATTGCATTTGATTTTGAGTGCTTAACTATTTTATTTGCAAACACTAAATCCTTTAATTCATCAGAGTTTGGCAATTTGGTTGTCATTGCACACATATCCTCAATTTGCACTGTTAAATTATCGGGGCTTTGTACTGCAACTCCATTAAGCAATGTGCGCAGTTGCATTTTTTGCATTACCCGTTGATTTGTCTTCAGTACGAGCAAAATGCGATTTTTCTTTTGTTTTAACACCATAAGTGCATCATTATCATAGGCGGGAGCAATAACAACTTCACAAAAAAGTGCATTAATTTCATTGGCCGTAAGTTTATCTATTTTCTGATTACAAACAATAACCCCGCCAAATGCTGAAATAGGATCTCCTGCTAAGGCACATTTCCATGCCTCAAGCAAAGTCGTTCGTGTCGCTAATCCACAAGCATTATTATGTTTCAAAACCGCAAATGTAGGCAAAGTAAATTCTGCAATAAGTGCAATGCCAGCATCAATATCTAATAGATTATTGTAAGATATTTCTTTGCCATGTAATTGTTCAAAAACACTATCAAAATCTCCATAAAATGAAGCTGTTTGATGTGGATTTTCTCCATAACGCAAAGGCATTCTTCCACTCACACTATATCTAAAAATTTCTTTTTTTTGAAGACTGTTAAAATACGAAAAAATCGCCATGTCATAATGACTTGATGCTCCAAATGCTTGTAGGGCAAAACGTCTTCTATCTTCTAGAGTAGTGGCGCCATTATTACACTCCAAAATTTTAATCAAGGAAGAATATTGTTCAGGAGAGGAAATAACAGCAACATCATTAAAATTTTTTGCTGCTGCTCTAATAAGCGAAACTCCTCCGATATCTATTTTTTCAATAATTTCGTCTTCTGACTTCCCTAAGGCAAGCGTTTCTTCGAATGGATATAAGTCCACTATCACCAAATCTATTTCAGGAATTTCATACTGTAATAACTGCTCCTTATCTAAGGATTTGCTACGCTGGGCTAAAATGCCTCCAAAAATTTTAGGATGTAACGTTTTCACTCGACCTCCAAATATGGATGGATATTTAGTTAAATCCTCTACAGCAACAGCCTTTACGCCCAAATTGTTAATATAATCTAATGTGCCACCTGTAGAAAAAAGAGCGATGTCATTTTTATGCAGAATTTCAATGAGAGGTGCTAGACCTTTCTTATTGTACACTGAAATTAGTGCGCTCTTAATTGTGTGTGTATCCGCCATTTTTTTTATATTCTCCGCATAAAAGTTTAATGTTTTGCATGCGCATTAAAAGGAACAATCGAACGTTAAAGATAGTTGAAATTTCCGCATACTTCGACTAACAACCGAGAATAAATAACATTAAATAACACTCCAAATAGTTAATTGGCACAATAAAAAAAACGACACAAAATTTGCATCGTTTTTTTGAGGTGCCAAGCAGATTCGAACTGCTGTAACTGGTTTTGCAGACCAGGGCCTAACCACTCGGCCATGGCACCCTTTTCAAGGCAGCGAAGATAAGACAAAAAAATAAACTATGCAAGTACTTATATGTGTTTTCGGGTAATATACACACTACTTTGCTGCACTTTTCCTCCTAATGGAGGATTCTTTTTTGCTACTTTTATACTAATTTCTTGCACCGATGCAAAATGATTAAATAGTGTCGTGGCAATACGCTCTGCTACATTTTCAAGTAAATGAGAGGTTTGCTGCATTTCTAATTGAACAAATTGATAGACTTTTTGATAGTCAATTGCATCTGCCAAATTATCAGATTTTGCAGCCTTACTAATATCTGTAGTAAGAACGACATCAATAAGAAAATATGTGCCAATTTTTTGCTCCTCAGAAAAACATCCATGATGAGCATAAAATTCCATTGCCTCAAGTGAGATTTTATCCATTTGTCTTATTGAAAATTTCATCAAAAGTTCGTTTGCCAAAAATAAAGTAGTTTACGATAATACTATTTTTATAAACTCCTGACAAATCTTTAATCTTAGAAAGATTTTTTTGACTCCTCATCCCTTTTTGAAGTTTCCAAAAATCAATATGTGCTTTAACAATAGCAATAGTATAATCTATCTTTAATTGCAGTATAAATACAAGTGCTGATAAGCCATCAAGTAAAAGACGAATGAATAGGATCGGAAGATGTAAATTCGATGGGAGATTTTTATGTAGCATCAGCAAGTTATTGCGATAATTATAAAAAAGTTTTTTGGGATTATTGTTTGGCAAAGTTCCTCCGCCGATGTGAAAAACCTTACTTTTACCAACATAAACAATACTAAATCCTGCATTTTGCATACGCCAACATAAATCAATTTCCTCCATATGTACAAAGAAACGCTCATCTAAGCCTCCGAGTCTTTTAAATAATTCTGTGCGCACAAGCATACATGCTCCTGTTGCCCAAAAAATCTGCTTTGTATCATCATATTGCCCGCTATCTTTTTCTATTTTGCCAAGTACACGTCCTCGACAAAATGGATAACCAAGAATATCAATAAAGCCTCCTGCTGCTCCTGCATATTCAAAGGATTCTTTATTATCAAACGAAAGAATTTTTGGCATAACCGCTCCGACACTCTCATTTTTATCTAAATAGTCCACAAGTGGAGTAAGCCAATACGGTGTAAGTTCTACATCGGAATTGAGTAAGACGGTGTAAGTACTCTTAATGCTAGCAATAACTCGATTGTACCCTCCCGCGAACCCATAATTTTTGTCAAATTTCAACAATCGAACTTGAGGAAAGTTTTTCGTAACATAGCTCACAGAGGCATCAGTTGAACCATTATCTGCGACAACAATCTCTGTATTAGAATCAAGAGTATTAGCAAATACTAAAGGAAGAAATTGCTGCAATACTTTTTCTCCATTCCAGTTTAAAATAACGACTGAAGTTTTAGACATATTACGTATTCAAATAATGTTTTACATCTCCTAAAAACTCATCATATATAATTGCTGCTGCAACATCCAAAGACTGTACGGAGTATTCATAAAATACATTGAGGCAAGCACATGCTACATATACCATATCAGAGGGAGAAGTGAATTGTCGCACCTTATGTAAATGCTTCATAAAACGAGTAAGGCTTTGCATATAGCCTTATATACGATCACCATTATTTGCTGCAATACCATCCTCTGCAATAAACCCACTCCTCTCTAGACAGGTCAATTCGTCAACAATAAGTTTTTTTGCCTTTTTATCAACATCACTTACGAAGTTATGTAAACTTTTACTGCAACGCTATCAGATGAGAAGTTTTTTGCTCATTACCTAAAAACACTCCTATCCTATTTGCTATATAAAAAATTTTGAGAGTAAATATCTCTAAATCCATTATCTATCCTACATTTTTGAGTTCTATTCTCTCTGATTTACTCCACGCAGACTGTTCGTCCAAGAACTTCGACAATAGTACCTCTTCTAACTTTTGCTCGCTTTCGATAATCTACTGCTCCATTAAGTTTAACGCTCCCTGCAATTACAAGTTGTTGAGCTTCTCCTCCCGAACAGACAATTTTTGCAGCTTTCAGTAGTTGAATTAATTGAATAAAATCTTGTTCTTTTACAAGTTTAAATATTTGCATCTAATAAGAAATTAACTTTTATTAAAAAGTTCTTTAATTCCACCTAATGAACTCAAAACTCCAGACGCTTCATAGGGTAAATATACTGTTTTATTATCTTTTCCAGAAGTCATTTCTTTTAGAGTTTCAATATATCGAATTGCAATAAGGTAACTCATCGGATCTCCTTTTTTAGATGACACTGCCTCTGAAATTTTCCGAATTGCCTCTGCCTCTGCTTCTGCCACCTGAATACGAGCATTAGCTTCTCCCTCAGCACTCAATATTTGCGCGGCCTTATTTCCCTCTGCTCTATTGATTTCAGAGATTTTAAATCCTTCTGCCTCTAATATTTGGGATTGCTTTAATCCCTCTGCCTCTAATATTTTTGCACGTCTATCCCGCTCTGCTCTCATTTGTTTTTCCATTGCATCGCGAATATCTTTTGGCGGATTAATATCTTGTAATTCTACCCGATTAACTTTTACGCCCCATTTATTCGTTGCATCGTCCAAAATTACTCTCAGTTTGCTATTAATCGTATCACGCGATGTAAGAGTTCCATCCAAATCGAGTTCTCCAATAACATTACGCAATGTAGTTTGGGTAAGTTTTTCAATTGCCATGGGTAAATTTTCAATTTCATACAAGGCTTTTACTGGATCTGTAATTTGAAAGTAAAGAAGTGCATTAATTTCTGTGCCCACATTGTCACGAGTAATAACATTTTGCTTAGGGAAATCGTACACTGTTTCACGCAAATCAATACGGGCTTTACTGCGAAAGGATACTAATACTTCTCCATTATAGCCATGGTCTACTCTTCGATAAGTTATTTCACGGGGTTTATCAAGTACAGGAATCAAGATATTAATTCCTGAGTGAAGTGTGCGATGATAGCGTCCTAATCGTTCTACAACAATAGTTTCTGATTGTTGTACCACCTTTACACCTGACAATACAAATATTATTGCAAATATAGCAACACAAAGAAATAAAATTGTACCTCCGTCCATAATCTTTTTTTTAAGGATTAAAATTCACTGTTTTTTTACTATCAAGACGACACTCTCAATAGCGATAATTCTCACCATCGTTCCTTCTTCAAGAATCGCATTATCTTCACTTACGGCCTTCCAATCATCACCATCCACAAGCACACGTCCTGTATTTTTGCCAATGTCTATACGCTCACTTACACGAGCTAAATGTCCTATTAAGCGATCTGTATTGGTACAAAGTACATCTTCTTTTTGATAGAAATAGCGTTTAATTAAGGGACGTATCCCAAAGAAAGCAATAATCGTTAATATAGAAAACAGAAATAGTTGTACAGAAGCACATCCTCCAACAACACTTGCTATTGCTCCTCCAATACAACCGATACTAATACAAGCACAAAAAAATGAGGGAATGAAAATTTCAAGAATCATAAACACCACCGCGCCTACCAACCAAAAATGCCAAACATCAATATCCATAATTATTCAAAAATACTAAGCGTAAAAGTAATAAAAATTTTATTGTTAACATAATAAGACAGAAACTCAAGACGCATATACTATTTTATAGAGTTGTACAATTAGAGCAATCCTCAAAAACACGTTTTCTCGTTCAAGAGGGAGCGCCCTTTAAAACGTTAATACTGCCGAATAATATATATATATATATGTTACTGACAATTAGCCTATTAGTTTTTTTTGATATCCTACACACAATAATTTTAAAAACTTTGCGTTAATGGCTTAACTAATTTATAGATGCTATTTCTACGAAATTTGCATTTATTTAAGTTGTTTCTGTTGAAATAAAAACCAGTGAAATATATCAAAAACACAATTTATTTCTTAATAATTGGATTCTACCCCTTATTGCTTCAAGCAAGAGAGGTTGTTAATCATTCGCTGCCCCAAAGTAAAACTATTAGCATTTCTTTTCGCCAAAAAATTTCAACCATTAATAAAACTAATCGTCAGAATGTTAAAGCCCTTAAGCAAATAGATATATTATTTCGTGCTCAAAATATAACGCAATTAACTTCTATACACATTGAAGGCAACTCGTTATTTTCTGAAAGTTCTGCAAAACATAATCGAAAATTGGCACAACAACGAGCTATAGCAATACAAAAATACCTTCAAGAGAAATATCCAGAGACACTCCAAAAAATTTCAATTTCTACAAGCGCAAACGTTAATAATTGGCAAGACCTTGAAAAATTTGTAAAAAAATCTCGGAATTTCCCTCAAAAAACAACAGTCTTAAAAATTATAAGATCTTCAAGGACAATGCCTCAAAAATTAAAGGAGTTAAAGCAATTAGAGAATGGTAATATTTACAAAAAATATATCCTCGCAAAATTTTCTCCACTTCTGCGTACTGCCAAAATCAGTTACACGTTAACAACAAATAACTCTCAAACTATAGGAGAAGAAAACTCAATAACCTCAATCAAAAAAACTCAATCAATATCAAATGAAAGATTCTCAAAAAAAACCTTGTCATTACTACCCACAGTTAAAACAAATTTATTATTTTTGGCAGCAACAGCAATCAATTTAGAGTTTGAAATACCTCTGGGTAAAAATATCTCAACTGCAATAGAGGGCATATTTCCATTTTGGGTATCTGAAAAACATCAATTTGCACTGCAAATGTATAGTGGAACAGCCGAATTCCGATATTGGCTTGGAGATCGTAATAGCAAAGAGAATATGACTGGATGGTTCATCGCACCCTATGGAGGGTATGGTAAATACGATATAGAATTCAAAAGACAGGGAATACAAAGCACATTTTTTCATGCCGGACTAAGCGCAGGATATACGCATAGCATAAGCTCAAACTTCAGAATCGAGTGCTCTTTGGGATTAGGATATATGCAAAATAAATACACTACCTATGAAGCCATATTAATTGATGATAAGTGGCAACTTGCAGTGCAAAATGAAGGGACACATGATTGGATTGGGCCAACACGTGCAAAAGTGTCTCTCATTTGGGTTTTAAGAAAAAAATCATAAAACCAAAGAGTATTAAGTTAGAAATTGAATCCCAATGAGAAAAATCACATTTTCTACCATCCTTATTTTTGTGATTATATTCGCCACATTTTCCTTTACGAGATGTGTTCGTGAAACCATGTATGTACACCACGAGGTAAGTTTAGTTGCGTTCCCTACGACGGGTGTTGCTCTTATGGGTGCAGGAGAATACAACTACAAAACAAGCGTTACGATTTCGGCAACTGACACCTCTGACCTTGGACTAATTTTTGATGGCTGGCACAAAAACAAAACGGATAAAATTCCCGTTTCTCAAAACAATCCATACAAATTTGCAATTACAGAAACTATTACATTATTCGCCAAATTTAGCATCCCTGAAAATTCATACATTGTCGAGGTAAATGTTGTACCCACTGAAGCAGTCGAGAGTTTTTCACAAGTGCGCAGGTACAAACAAGGAGATGAAGCAACTGTAAGCATTACTCCAATCGATGGATATAAATTTCTTGGTTGGTATAGAAAAGGCGAAAATGAGCCAGTTTCAAATGATTTTAATTATAAATTTATCATTGATGATGCAATATCAATAAATCAAATTATCCATCTAACCGCTAGATTTTCCCCACCTAATGGCAAATATATTGTAAGCCTTAACGCCGAGCCTAGAGATGCAGCGAAAGCCTTCGTCGGAGCGCGAGTGTACGATATAGATGAACTTGCGACTGTTGGCGTAATTCCTAACGATGCGTACAAATTTCTTGGATGGTACAAAGACGGCAATGAGCAGGTATTATCCACCGCATTTGAATATACATTTAGCATAACAGACTCTATCGCAGAAGACCAGTGCATTAAATTGACTGCAAGATTTACTCCTCCTGCAGGAAAGTATATTGTCGAAATTTCTGCTGACCCCGAAAATGCAGCGAAAGCCTTAATTGGTGATGATGTTTACGAGAAGGGGGTACAAGCAAGCATATCAATCTTCACCAACGAAACTCATAGATTTGTAGCATGGTATAGAGAGGGTGAAGATGAAGCCATTTCTACAAAGCAAGAATACTCATTTACCATAGATGACGCAATAGCCGTTAATCAAAAAATTAAGTTCATTGCTAAATGTGTGCCAACGGTACTCGTTGAACTCGATGCAGACCCCTCTGAGGCTGTTAAAGCCTTAACGGGAGCGGATATTTATGACGAGGGAGAAAATGCTACAATAAACATTGTTCCCAATGAGGGCTACACATTCTTGGGTTGGTACAAAGAGGGTGAAAGTAAACCTATTTTTACAGATGCAGAATGCACATTTACTGTAACAGAGAGTTTAGCCGTAGGCAACAAAATTACGCTCATCGCAAAATTTTCTGTTATCCCTCTGAAAAAATATATGGTTGAACTAAAGGCAGACCCCACACAAGCAGCAAATACAATTATTGGAGCACAAGAATATACAGAAGGCGAAGAAGCAAGAGTGGTTGTAATACCCAATAGTGGATACAAATTCTTAGGATGGTACGCCGAAGGAGGAACCAAACCTCTATCTACCGAATTTGAATACAAGTTTATCGTTAAGGAAAGCATGGCAACAGGCTCAAAAATTCTTCTAACCGCTAAGTTTATTAAAGAATACACGGTAAGCCTTGTAGCAGAACCTGCACAAGCCGCACAAAGCCTTACAGGTGCAGGA
>JBOFDL010000029.1:0-5798 GCA_051646985.1 Bacteroidales bacterium
CAATCCACTTTGGACATGGTACGGAGTAGGTTCAAAACGTCAACATGGCTCTCGCTCTCTAGACTATTATGGCTTTTCTTTATTACCCGCAGGAAGATGGTATGCTCAACCCTCATTTGAGTGGGTAGGAGGATACACCTTTCTATTTACATCATCTAATGAATATTGGCAATTCTCTCGTGCTGATGGTGATCATCGTCAAGTAGCAAACTCCTCATTAGCACAATCTTTACGCTGTGTTAAAGCCTATAATTTAGACCAGTAATTATAGGCTTTAACGCTATCCTTTTAACAACGCTTGTTCAATTATCCCATTCGTACCTTGAATGGCAATAAATTTAGAGCGTAAAACCACAATATTAACAAGCCCGAAATTAAAGGCTTCTTTAGGAAGAAACTAGAGCAAAAGAAAAATCGGGTCTTAGTACATATAGACTAAGACTCGATTTCCTTTTTCTCAGAAGATAATTAAGAATGTATTTATCTCCGATAAATCTATGAGATTATTTTATTTTCCGTACTTTGGTTCGTCAGAAACTGTAAGTTTCTTGCGTCCACGAGCACGACGAGCAGCAAGCACTCTACGTCCATTGGGGGTTGACATACGCTCTCTAAAACCATGTTTGTTTTTACGTTTGCGTACCGAAGGTTGGTAGGTTCTCTTCATTGCCATATCTTGATTCTCCTTTTACTATTAAATGTACAATACAAATTTTAGGTTGCAAAGATAATATCTTTTTTAGATTCTATGCTTAAAGTTTTAGTTTTTTGCATAAAAAAAATGTTTTTAGTGCATTGTTTTAGGCGATTTGTGTAACTTCGCAGGTCTTAAATTTACATATCTATTATCGTACTATTATGAATACATACAGTCTTTTGTTTCTTGGAAATATTGGCTCTACGGAGATTATTATCATTGCATTAGCGATTTTACTTATTTTTGGTGGAAAGAAAATCCCTGAACTTATGCGTGGAGTTGGAAAAGGCATTCGTAATTTCAAAGAAGGTCTCAAAGATGTTGAAGATGACCTAAAAAACGATGTCGATAAAAAGACAGATAATTAGCAATGAGCGAAGACGGTCGCGAGCAAACTTTTTGGGAGCATCTAGAAGATTTACGTTGGGTACTTATTCAATCCACCATTGTCTTATTTGTGACAAGTTTACTCGCATTCTTCAATAAAGACCTATTAGCAGATATTATCTTTGCTCCCCATCAATCCGACTTTATAAGTTATCGCAGTTTATGCCTCCTTGCCAAAACACTCTCAGAATTGTCCCAAAGCAGTTTATTTAATGCTTTGTGTCCCGATGATTTCTCGGTTGAATTACTAAACACTCGTCTTACAGCTGCTTTTTTTATTCACATGAGTAGTGCTTTGTATGCAGGTCTTGTAATGGCTTCTCCTTTTATATTATTCTTCTTGTGGCGATTTATTGCGCCAGCACTGCATATTAGCGAACGAAAACTAGGAAGTAAATTGATGTTCGCATGTATTGCTCTATTTATAGTTGGGACATTACTTGCATACTTTGTTATTTTTCCATTAAGTTTCCGCTTTTTAGGAACTTACCAATTTGGAGATGTGGAAAATCGAATTGATTTAAGTTCTTATCTAGATACATTTTATTTAATTATACTCTCTGTTGGCTTGGTTTTTGAAATGCCTATGATTGCTTATACAACCTCGCGAATTGGCTTAATTTCTAAAGAACAATTGAAGTCGTGGCGAAAATATGCAGTGGTGATTATCTTAATTATCGGCGCAATTATAACGCCCACTTCAGATCCATTTTCACTTATGTTGATTAGTGTACCTATGTGGTTTCTTTATTTATTAAGTATATGGGTCAGTCGCTCAAAGCAAGAATAAATTTGCGGATATAAATAAAATCGCTATTTTTGCGCTGCAAATCGTGGATTTTAATAATACATTACACATCATTAAAAAACAAAATAGAAATGTCGAAGAATACAATATCGCATGGTGATGAAAATTTAGAGAAAATAGGAGATACCCTAAATACCGCCGAAAACTTTGTGTTGAAATATCAAAATCACTTACTCTATGGTATTATTGGAATAGCATTCTTCATTATCGCCATTTTTGGATACAAAAACTGGTATCTTGCTCCCTTAGAAGAAGAAGCACAAGCACAACTATTTTCCGCAGTACAATATTTTGAACAAGACTCCCTAAATATTGCGCTAAATGGAGACGGAACAAACCTTGGACTGATAGAAGTTATAGAGCAATATGGGATTACTCAAACGGCTAATTTAGCACAGTACTATGCCGGTCTTTGCTATTTGCACTTAGGACAATATGAGGAAGCGGTAGAATACTTAAAAAAATATAGTCCAAAAGATAAATTAGCAAAAGCAATTGCCTATGGAAACTTAGGCGATGCTTATAGTGAACTTAAAATGTATCGTAAAGCGGTGTCTTCTTATAAGAAGGCTGTATCTGCAGATGATAGCCATTTGACGGCTCCTCGCTTCTTACAGAAAGCAGGCTTAGTATTGGAGGCTGAAAGTAACTACAAAGAGGCATTGAAATTGTATGAGAAAATTAAGCAAAATTATCCAACTACTCCGGAAGGACGTGATGCAGATAAATATATTACTCGAGCACAAGTGTTAATGGAGCAAAATTAAGTAAGTTTCTCCATTCAATTAACTTGCCGTCAACTTATCAAAATAAGGGACGGCATTTTTTTATTTCTCTAATAATATAACTTTGCGAAGTAGATTAAGAGCTTGTGCAGTGGCACGCATCACAATACGATTGCGCTCATTACCCAATGATAATTGGGTAGATACAACCTTTGTGGGACTTGCAATAGCAATCCATACCGTACCCACAGGTTTTTGCAATGTTCCTCCACTTGGCCCTGCAATACCGGAAGTTGCAATAGCATAATTGGTCATGAATTTTTGCTGTGCTCCTCGTGCCATTTGTTCAACGACAGGCTGACTGACTGCGCCGTGCATCTCCAAATCCAATGGATTTACCCGCAATTCATTAAATTTTATTGTATTGCTATAAGCAATAACACTGCCCATAAAATAAGTAGATGCTCCTGCAATACTTGTCAATAAACTTGCAATATGTCCTCCTGTACATGATTCTGCAGTGCTTACACTTGCTTTTTTTTGAGTCAGCAATTTGCCGATAGTCTGCTCTAAAGGCGCTTGGTCAAAAGAGACAATGTATTCTGGAATAATCTCTTGCAATCTGTGCACTAACAGTTCTGATTCTGCTTGTACCTTCTCCAACTCTTTTACATTATATGAGGATAGGCGTAAACGTACCCCTTGAAATGAGGGCAAGTAAGCTAAAGAAAAGTGAGAGGGTAGAGAGGATTCCCAATCTTGTAATAATTCTGCGAGCATAGATTCAGCAATGCCTGAAGTGGTAATATGTTGATGAAAATTGGGAAGGAATATAAACCGTTGTTGTAGAGCGGGTAATACTTGAGAATGTATTAATGCTTCCATTTCGTAAGGTACGCCAGGCAAAGCGATGAGGACTTTTTCTGCTTTTTCAAACCACATTGCAGGAGCTGTTCCCAACGCATTGTGTAATACTTTACAATTATTTGGAACAACTGCCTGTTCTTTATTTAAGGCATTCATCGTAATTCCTCTGCTTTTTAGCAAGGATTTGATGTGTTGGAGGCTCGGATAATGGAGTTGCATTTGGTGAGAACCAAAATATTCAGCGAGGGATATTTTTGTAATATCATCTTTAGTTGGACCTAATCCGCCTGTACTTATGACTAGGTCTACCTGCAAAAAGAGATTATTCAGCGAAAGTTGGATAGCCTCAGAGTTATCTGCGATAGTGCGCACTTCAGTAATTGAAATACCTGCTTGATTCAATTCTTGAGCAATATAACTAGCATTGGTATTGATGGTCTGTCCAATTAGGATTTCATCCCCAATTGAAAGAATGGCGGCTTTCATACAGCAACTGATTGAAATGCCCTGTATTCCCCAAGAATCTTAAGGTCATTGGTAAGAGGCCGAATGGCATCAAGGGATTGATGAAAGCGTATTGAGTCGTCAAAACCTAGATCGATGTAAAAACGATATTCCCACTCGTGCCCTATAATAGGAAGTGATTGAATTTTTGTGAGATTCGTATTATAAAAAGATAGTATCGTCAGAACTTTAGATAAACTTCCTTCTGTATGAGGTAAACTAAAGGTTAAAGATGCTTTGTTGGAAATCTTTGAGTCATTAAACTTGTGTGCTTGTGTATTGTGGGCAAGTAGCAAAAAACGGGTAAAATTTCGTTTGTTTGTTTCAATTCCTTCTGCAAGAATTTCTAAACCATATTGTAGGGCAGCGGATTTACTACAAATTGCCGCATGACCAATTTGGTGTGTTTCAGCAATCCATTTTGCTGCATTAGCAGTATCGTCTTTTTCAACAATTTTTGCAGAGGTCAATTTGCCTAAGAAATCTTCGCATTGACGTAGAGCAATGGGATGTGAATTAATCTCTACGATATTATCTAACATCTCGCCTTTTAATGCAGCCAAACAATGGGAAATGCGAAGTTTATATTCCCCTATAATTTGGCTTTGACTATTTGATAACATTTCGTAATTAGGCAATAAACTTCCTGCAATAGTGTTTTCAATTGCCACTAAACCTAATAAATTTGAGTCAATGTCCATTGCTTCAAAAAGTTCTTTGAAGGTATAGCACGGTCGTGTTATGATGTTTTTTTCATGGCGTAATGCAAATAATTCACGTGCTGCTTGTTCGTGATATGAACCTGCAATACCTTGTATGGCAATGTGTATGGAGTTATTATTTTTTTTTGTCATACTCTATTTGATTAAGGCGAGATGTAATTGCAAATACAGGTATACCAATGTTGCCTCTCAGATAACGTTGAGAGGGATAAAGTGCGCGATTTGTAATCTCGTATCGTGAACGAGGGCGTATATCATTTTTCCAAGAAAAGCCTCTGAGTGTAACATCTTCTACCTCAATTTTACGTGGTGGAAGGATATTGGATATTGGTTTTGATAGATAACTAACTTTTTGCACCTTGCGTTGTTTGACATATATAGATAATTCACTGCTTGCAGAACTATTAACTCCTGATAATTTATCGGCATCCCTCAAAAACATTACTGTTTGTCCATTGCCAAAAACATCAATTTTATATAAATCATTATTCGCAAATTTTGCGACTACAAGTTTCCCCTTTATTTGATTGTAATATTGTTTAATGCTATCATCCTCTGACACAATAAATCCACCTCCATCTAATTCTATACTATGAATTTCATTGTTTTTTTGATAAGCATTGATTTGTTCTCCTGTCATTTGATTTTCTTGATTCCATAGAATTGGGCTATAAAACATTTCTGTTAGGGAGTCATTCACACTATGCGATAATGAATCGCAATAACCTTGTAGTTCTGGGTGATAAAAACGAACCTTATTATAGGCATGAAAATACTGTAGTACAGAGTCACGAATATATACAGAATCATTTGCAAGTAAATATATACTTGAGTCAAGTCCGATAGTGTTAAGTGTGTCTGTTTTTTCTTGATGCGGTATTGAATCAATTGAGAGGCTATCAATAGCGTGGGTGGGTAGAGAATCAGTTGCTTGAACTTGTGTGATAGTATCAATTCTTGGTGTAGTTAAGGTAGTATCTATACTCGTAGACGTCAGAGTATCTGCTTTGAGTTGTAAGTCTGTCGAGTCAAAAAGGAGGCTATCTATTCGTAGATTTAAAGAAGTATCTAATGCCTTAATTATTATG
>JBOFDL010000030.1:0-6941 GCA_051646985.1 Bacteroidales bacterium
TGAATACCTCTCTTTAAATTGCTGCAAAAGAGTATCATCAAAAGCATTATCTACTGCTATATATTTATGATGTGGCATTTTTTCTTGCAAAGTATTGAGAACAAAGGCATCACCACAACCTATGTCATAAATACATTGATTCGACTTGGAAATACATTTTTGCAGGAGATGCAAAACGATTTCCATTCGCACTAATTCCCATGGATGTCGATGCAAAACGGTATTTATTTTATACTCTTTTAGATCCAATGTATAGCGACTTTTAACGAGTTTTTAGTTTTTGACTAGAGAGTTCCAACATAGGTTTAAGATGAGGGAAGCGTTCAATAACAGGTGTTAGATACTCAAGTGTTTTTGCATACTCTTCTTTATGAAAGTAAGCAATTGCGAGATTTCCTTGTATGAATGGGCGTATATCTTGATTCTTACATTTAAGAAAATGGTCTTTGCTTATTCTAATTGTTTCATCATATTTTGCTTCCTCTATACGAATAACTCCAACATGAAAAACAATCCAGTCGATGTAATCAGTTTGGGGCCAAAAGCCAATATATTTACTATAGAATTCTATTGCGGCATCATAATTTTTTTTACTAAAATTAAGATAACCCATCCAAAACCAAAGTCCAAAATTGTTAGGATTTTCCGCATATAGTTTTCGAAGCAATGCTTCTCCTTCATAAATCTTATTTTGCTGCATTAATTCGATGGCATCAAATTCTTCTTTTTTACGCTTTACGATGGCAGATACTGGCTTTCCATACATTTTTTGAGTATGAATAGTTCCTTTTGGGGGGAAGAAAGAATTGAGCACTTTTGGCGGCAAGAAATTGATATGTAGGATAGAATAATCACAACGAATATCCGTAAAAAATTTTACAGGAACAATTGCCGTTATAATATTTGGGTATTGCTTTACGGCTTGATAATATAGTACATTTGCAGACTTTGAGGTAATAATTGTAGTATCTTTTTTATCTTTCAGTTCATTTTTCACTAACCATTCGAATTCATGAATGAGAGCCGTTTCGGAGTATTCCAAATCATAGTTTCCGTGTGGTTTTTTTGCTAATTTATTGTAGAATGAGTAACTGTATAGAAAATTATCTTTCATCCAGAGGACTGTTGGCAAGCAACTTCCTATCAAGACGAGGGTAAAGAGTATGCGCCATGATGGGTAAAATTTCGAAGTAGAGAACCACCTATATGTTTCATAAATCCCTATTGCTTGTATTAATGCTATTAATGGATAGATAAATGTTAGATGTCTCCAACCATTGTAGATATTTGCCTTGCTAATTATGACGTAGAAAATGGGAAAAATAAGTGCAAAGAAAATGAAGAAGATAGCTGTTTTATCATAATGTTTCCATATTCTACGAACATTTATAATTGCCAATGCAATTCCTAATCCAACAATAAATGGCAGAGATACCCAGAGATTTATCAATAAATAGTTTGCAGGTAAATTGGTGGAAGTGATTTCTTTTCCGTCGAAAAGCATATTAATTCGCGCTGGGAATTTGCTTACTACACGAAAGGCATCCATAATATGTTGAATTGGCCCTACATAAAAAGTGTTGGGGTAAAAGCAAAGTCCGATAGCGACACCGATAATACACGAAAGTATAATCCAAAGGCTTGTTTTCCAGAGAAACGTATAAGGTTTTGTAAATGCAAGTTGTTGAATTTTTTTCTTCATTAAGAGGCTCATTATGGCAGCCACTCCAAAATAAAAGATAAGCATTAGACCATTTATTCGAATACTTAAAGCGAGCGCTGTTCCGATAGAGGCCCATATTAGGGCAGACCATTTATAATCAGGCAAATGATTGAGAAATCGTACAATTCCGTAGATAGCGATAGCAAATCCTGCAGCGGTAGGAATATCCTTCACTGCAATTAGAGACAGTCCAAAGAAGCATGGACTAATAAAAAAGAAAAAGATTGTAAAACTTGCCAATTTCCAGTTTTTCAATTCTTTTGCCAATAAAGCCGTAAATAGAGCGGTTAGAAAAGCGAATAAAGCACAGAGTAGTCGTCGGAATAAGATTTCATACTTTTTCAAGGCTTCACATCTAACGAGTACAGCAGGAATAATTTCGAAGCCCACACCATAGTATTTTTGGGTCAACGGAATATCTAGGATATTTCCTTGCGCCATTGGGAAGTTGGCAAATGTAGTATCTCCTTCGAGGAAGTATTTCAGGGCATATTTTCCATTATCTGCGTCTATTACCTCGTCACCAAGCACCCCCATTTTTGGCGCAGAGATGCTTAGGAATAAAAAAACAAGAGCCGCTAATGCAGTAAAGATTGAGGCATCTTTATGCTTTTTTATTTGTTGGAAAATAAGGTTCTTCATTCTCGTCATCTTATATTTTGGAGCGCAAAGTTACATTTAATTATATAGAAGTTGCTAATCTATTTCAGTTTTTTGCAGCAAGAGGCTCTTGCATCGTAGCGGGATTTAAAAAATAACATTTATCAACGGCAGATACATTTAGGGTTCATCCTCGAGATTTATCCACTGAGCATTTTTGTAGCGAGCAAACCAAGTAAGTTGTCGTTTTGCATAACGACGGGTATTTCGTTTTATTAAATCAATTGCGTTTTCAAGAGAGGAGCCTCCATTGATATAATCAAAGAGTTCTCTATAACCTACGGTTTTAAGGGCGGTAAGATGTTGATACGGCATTACAGATTTGACCTCATCAAGTAATCCATTGTTCATCATACTATCTACACGTTGATTTATGGTTTGATATAAGCGTTCTCGAGTTCGATTCAGGACGATAAATTTTATTTCAAAGTTGCGTAATTTCGCTTTATTTTTTCGTATTTGGGAGAATGGTTTTCCGGAAGCAATGCAGACTTCTAATGCTCGTAGTACACGCGCTGGATTTTGCAAGGCTACTTCATTGTAAAATGTAGGGTCTAGACGTTGTAAATCTTTTTGTAAATCTTCGAGTCCATTTTGTTGGAGTTGTATATTTAGTTTTTCTCTTAGATGTTTGTCAACAGGAGGCAGTTCGTCAATTCCATAACAAATAGCATCAATGTATAGTCCTGAGCCGCCGACCATGAGCAGGGTATTATGTTGTTGGAATAGTTGGGTGATGAGTGGGAGCGCTTCGTTTTCGAATCGACCAACAGAGTAGTAGTCTTTTACGGAATGAGAGGCAATAAAATAATGTTTTATTTTTTCGAGTTGTGCAGGACTTGGACGTGCTACTCCGATATTTAGTTCCTGATAAATTTGTCGTGAATCGCAGGAGATGATAGGGCAGGAGAGTTTTTGTGCAAGTTGAATGCTAACTTCTGTTTTTCCAACAGCGGTAGCTCCCATAAGCACAAGAAGGGTTTTTCGTTCAGATGTATTTACATAATCACTAATCTTCACTTGTTCCACCAGGGCTTGCATACATATTGGCATCAAAGTCGGGCAATGCTTGGTCGAAGATGCAGGAGAATATTTCGGATGATGTTCCGACTTGAGGAGGTGCTTCTCCGATTTCTGTTTCTAGACGGGGATATTTTTTTCGGGGATTGGGTTCGAGGACTTCTTCGAGTTCGAGTCTAAAGCTGCGGTTGTTGATTATATCGAAGGTGTATAGGAGATAATGTGTTTTTTTACGCACTAAAGTGCCGATGGTTGTTTCGTCCATTAGTTCGCTATTATCTTCTCCGAATAGGGTAAAGATTCGTTCTTGTTCCCACTTTGCGTTAGAGGCAAAAAAATGGACGTTTAAGGCATTGTCGTAGTCAAGATTTCGTTGAATAACGTGGTGCAGGTCATATAATGTTTGTTCTGCATCAATATCGTATTGTTGTTTGAAGTCGGCTTTTTCGGCAAAGGTGAGTTTGAATCTAAAAATCATAGTAGGGTATAAGAATTTTGAGGCGCAAAGTTATGTTTTTCTTTGCGAAAGCGCAAGTAAGAATTTCAAGGTATCTACACCATCGGCATAATCTGTAAGTTTTGGTTTTTGGGTTTTCCCGAAAGGCACGCAATATTCTTTTAGGGAATTTACAGGTATTTTGCTTGCCACGCATTGCAGTGCATGGCGATGTGTGAGGAGTGTTTTTTGGATTTGGTTTTCATCCCTATATTCTTCGACAAAGACTTGTGCAATGGGGGATTGTATTGGCGTTTGATAGCTTAGGATACAGTTTTCAAAATCGAATAAGGGGTTTGTATTTTTGGTAATATGGAGAGCCTTTGCGTAGCGATAGCAGTCTGCATAGAATGGGTGTTGGGTTACGTGAGTGTGTGCGAGAAAGGCCTCTTTGAGTTGTAGAACATCATACTTTTGGGGGACAAAGATTTTGCTTACATTTCGGCATCCGAGACCAAAATAATCAAGAACATCGTGAGTCATTGCGGTTAAATCCTCGGCAGATTCTGTACCATCAAGGACGGCTACACTGGTTCGATTATGGCGAAAGATATGAGGTGTTTGTGGGTATTCATGTTCAAGGTATCGGATTGTGTTGTTGCTACCTGTGGCGATAATGGCATGTACTTTTGGGAGTTCATCTACAAAAACGATACGTTCATGGAGTTTGTAGTCTATTTGGCAGAGGAATTTTGCGAGCATGGGGAGCAGGAAGGCGTCTTTTTTTGAGCATTTAATAACGGCGCGATGTCCTGCGAGCAGGGTGCAGAGGAAGTCATGAAATCCCACTAAGGGTATATTTCCTGCCATGATGAGTCCAACATCAAGGGGATGTTGGTTGGTGGGAGTGGGGTATTTTAGGAGCCATTTTTTGAGGGCATTTTCGTTGAGCATTTCATCCACAATATTGTGCAATGCGTAATAGATGTTGTGTTTGGTAAACCAAGCATTATTTTCTTGACTTTGTTGTATGGAGGATGTAATATGGTTTTTGATGCCTTGAGTTAGTCCTAGGCGAGCGAAGTCTCCTTGTAGGAGGTTTCCTAATTGTATGAAGGCGTTGAGTGGCAAGATGTGGGGGGGGGATTAATTTTTGGGGTGTCTATTGAGCGAATCTTCGATGAGTTGGCTTAGTGTGGCGGTGATGTCTAAATTAGCGGCTTTAATTTGTTGAGGGATAAAACTTGTGGCGGTCATTCCTGGTACGGTATTTATTTCTAGAAAGTAGGGGGTTTCTTGGTCAAGGATGTAATCTACTCTACAGATTCCATTACAGTTTAATCGTTTATAGATGTCCATCGTTATTTGTTGAATGCGTTTTGTGAGTTCTGGGCTTATGCGCGCTGGGGTTATTTCTTGGGCTTGTCCTGTGTACTTTGCGCCGTAGTCAAAAAACTCGTTTTGGGGGACGATTTCTGTAATGGGGAGAATGGTTTCTTTATCATTGAGTATCATTACGCCGCAGGTAAGTTCTGTGCCGGCAATAAATTCTTCAAGGATGATTTCTGTGTCTTCTTTTAGGGCGTTTGTAATGGCGTTTTGCAGTTCATTTTCGGATTTCACCTTTGTGATTCCGAAGCTACTTCCGCCGTTATTTGGTTTTGCAAAAATGGGAAGTCCTAGATAATTGATAATGGCTGGGATATTTACCTTTTCGCCTTTTCGAATAAGCATTGCTTTTGCCATTGGGAGGTTCATATCCTTTAGGAATGCTTTACAGGCGAATTTATTAAACGTAAGTGCAGAAGTAAAGGCATTGCAGGTGGAGTAGGGGATACCGATTAGGTCGAAATAGGCTTGTAGCGTTCCATTTTCGCCAGGAGCACCGTGTATTACGACCAGTGCTGCATCAAAGGGTATGAGTTCTCCTTGTGGGCTACGCATTGAGAAGGAGTTTTTATCGATGGAGGTTCCGTTGTCTAGTTGCCAATCGAAGGGGGTGATTTTCACTTTATGGGCATCATATTTGGTTTTATCAATCCACTCGAAGACGTTCAGGATGCTTTTTTCAGAGACTTCGGCTTCGGACGAGAATCCGCCATGTAGTACAGCAATTTTTTTTTTCATCATCAAAAATTATTTAATATTTAGGGCATTTATAACAATCCATTTTCGTGCAAGATAATGAGTCGATTGAGCATTTTGTCATTTCCCGAGGCATCGAAAGGGGTTTTGAGGCTTGCATCAAAGAGAACGGCAATGGATTGCCAAAAAAATGCAGAAAATCCACCCTTAAATTCTCGCACGATTTGATACCCTGTTCGTCCTGTTTCTCGGTCAATGAGTTTGATGAGGATGCGGCCTTGAGAGACGCTCATTTTACGAATAATGGGTTCAAATTCTTTAAACATTTCCTTTTCAACTTTTTTAATGTAGGCTTTTTTTTCTTTGGGCGATTGTATTTTTGCAAATTCTGCGTCCATTTCCGCCAATTTTCGTTTTGCGATTTGGGCGTAGGGATACACTTTTTTAAGATTATAAATCATACGAGCATACTTTTTATAGTAATTTCGTCGATGTTTTTCTAGTTTAAACTTAGGTTCAGCAAAGCAGTACACTGGGCGCAAAATAAAATGCGGTAAACTATCTCCTTGTGCTGTGATGAATATACGAGCTAGTTGAACCTTTGGAGCCTCTAAATTTGCTAAGACTTCAAATGCCAAGCATACACTCAAAATGAATAGAGGCACTTTCTTCATTCGCATATTTTTTCGATTCCTGCAAAGGTAAAGCAGATATTCTTGAAAACAAATCTATCTTCCTTGTCAGTCTCTTTATTGTGTTAAAATGGTTTCGGGCATGAATTCCCGAAAATAGTTAATATTTTCTGTTTTTTGTGGGCAAGCAAAGAGAACGGTTTTAAGAATTAAATTTGGAAGCTTAAAAAAAACATATTACTTTTGCCGCCGACAATATAATGAAACATTAAATTAACAAATGAAAAACGGAAAGTCCCTCATAGAGCCATTTTTTAGCCCTTTTAAGGCAGTTTCGGCTTTCGGGGGGGGGGGGGGGGGGGGGGGGGGGGGGGGGGGGGGGGGG
>JBOFDL010000031.1:0-16115 GCA_051646985.1 Bacteroidales bacterium
CTAATATTGCATGCATTTCAGTAGTATTATCTCCTGCATCTCCTAATACATCTACAATTTCTCCATTTGGAATTAATTGTCCTTTTTCCCAATCAGTCAACTTAACCAAGACTTTTTGTCCTGCCTTTGCATCTTTTAAGGCCTTACTGGCAATATTTATTTTAAGTTGCATTCTCCTATGATCAACCGCTACAGAATAACCCACAGAATTTTCATGGAGCACTCCTACAAATTCGTCTCGGGCTCGCTTCAAAACCTCAAGGACTTCTCCCTCGAAGCGACGCTTTGTTTTGTGCACAAAGACTCTTATCGTATCGCCATGTAATGCTTGCTGCAAGCCATAAGGTGGAATAAAAACATCTTCTTCTTTTCCTTCCACTACCAAAAAGCCAAATCCGCCACTCGTCATATCAAGCACTCCAGTAAGCTCATCCCCTTTCAGACACACCCTATAGCGTTTATCATCCCCCAAAACAATACGATTCTCTTTACATAAGGCCTCTATAGCAACAGCAATTTTAGTGCGTTCATTATTATCTCTTACTCGAAATTTCTGAAATAAATCCCCTAATGTAAATGGCTTTGTTAGATTACTCAAGTGTTCGCGTAAACGCGACACTGTATTGTTTGAAGGACGGTACTTTCGTGCCATAAAGGGGAGGTTTGTTTTTGATGGTGTGTTTTTATACCTTTGTAATAGGCAAAACCTTTTGATAAAGGTACTATAAAATATCACATTTGCCAATTTTTTTCTTTTTACAAAGCCCTTCGTCGACTATGGCAAATAACAATGACGTATTAGCAGTTTTAGCTAGCATTCCCCACCCTGCCTCTGATAAAGACATTGTATCCATTGGTCTTGTGGAGATGTTAAATGTAAATAACAACAAAATTTCGTTTGTACTGAATTTTAATAAACATCATGATCCTTTTGCTTCATCTATTAAGTTACAATGTGAGCAAAAATTAGGAAATATATTTCCTCAATTTGAAATAGATATAGCTTTAGTATTTTTAGAGGCAAAAAAAAATCCAGTAGAGAACGTACCCTCAAGATTAAAGAACATTAAGCACATTATTTCTGTAGTCTCAGGAAAAGGAGGCGTTGGGAAATCAACCATTACCTGCAACCTTGCTGTAATCCTTGCACAACAAGGCTACAAAGTTGGCATTGTTGATGCAGACATTTATGGACCGTCTATTCCAAAAATGTTTGGCGTCGAAACTGAAAAGCCACTTGCCAACGATAAAGAACAACTTATTCCTATTGAAAAATTTAGCGTAAAGTTACTCTCTATAGGTTTCTTTGTGGAGCCAAACAGTCCTATAATTTGGCGTGCACCAATGGCAACAAGTGCACTCAAGCAATTATTACTACATGCAGATTGGGGATCATTGGATTTTTTATTTGTTGATATGCCTCCAGGGACAGGAGATATACATTTATCCTTAGTGCAATCCATTGCTTTAACTGGCGCAATAGTAGTAAGTACTCCTCAAGAGGTTGCCCTTGCCGATGCAAGAAAAGGCATTAATATGTTACGTAGCGAACAAATCAGTGTGCCTGTACTAGGCTTAATAGAAAATATGGCATGGTTTACTCCGACAGAACTACCACAAAATCGTTACTATATTTTTGGCAAAGATGGAGCAAAAAAACTTGCGAAAGAAATGCAAATCTCCCTTTTAGGAGAAATTCCTTTAATACAAGCGGTATGTGATAGTGGTGATGCTGGGAGTCCTATAGTTAACTTACAAAACACTACACAAGAGGCATTTATACACTTGAGCGCAGAGCTTTTGAAAGTTCTCAAAAATTAAATACATTTTTCTGCATATAAAAACTATATATACTACACCCATATTGACTGACATTTCTGTCGCATAAAAACTCCATTAAAGTGCCTCAAACTGAGTTCCTATAAATTTTATAAATGTATGGCAAAGCGTTTCAAGCGAGAATCTATCATACTTTCAGGCACAATCATTTTTATCACATCGGCGACAATATTAAGTTTCTTCTCTTTCACAAAGTCTTGACGCACAACCAATGAAATTTCTCGGACTACGTTTGGCTCAACAAGTTCGCGCACGTTTTTTTTGCATTGTTTTGGTAATAAGTCAAGATGTAATTCAGGAAGTATCGTATATCCTCCATTATTATCTACAATGCTGACCAATGTGTCAATGTTCCCTCCTTTATAAGTATTAGAAAGCGCATGCGCTTGATTGCAAAAATTAAGTATTTGCCCTCGAAAACAATGTCCCTCCTGCAAAAGCCACATATTTTCAAGTGGCATTTTACTCGACTCAATTTTATCTTGCTTGTACATTGGCTCTAAAGGCGAAACATAGGCTACAAATTTTTCGTAATAAACGGGTATTTCCAAAAATTGCACAAGATTAAGTGGAGTTACTAATAGGGCAATATCAATCTCCTCTCGGCGCAATTTAGAAAGGATTTCTGTAGTTTTGGCTTCACTTATTTGTATGTCAAGCAAGGGGCTAATCTCTCGCATCTTTGCAAGATATTTAGGTACAATATAGGGAGCAATTGTAGGTAAAATTGCCATACGAATTGTGCCTTGCGCACCAGTCTTCTCAGTGTTAACAATTTCAACTATTTCATTACAACTATTAAGTGCAATATAAGACTGCTCTATTATTTTTTTACCAATATTTGTGGCCACTATGGGCTGTTTTTTTCTATCAAAAATTATAATATCAAGTTCCAACTCCAATTTTTGTACCATTGCGCTTAGAGTAGGTTGCGTTACTCCACAAATTTCAGCAGCAGTAGTAAAATTTTTATATTTATCTATTGCAATAAGATACTCGATTTGCTGTAGCGTCATAATTTAAATATAAACTTCACTCTATCTAAAGAGTGGTAAAAATGGCAACTAAGAAACCATATATAGCTCCATAAAAATGTGCTTCATGATTTACATTTTCTTTGCTAGAATGTGCCATATAAGAAGTGTAAACTAAATATAAGGCTCCAAATAAAGCGGCAGGAATAGGTAGTATTGCCATAAAGTAAATTTTACTCCATGGCTCAAAAAAAATAAATGCAAATACAATAGCACTAACTGCTCCTGATGCACCTAAAGAGCTATAATGCGATTTTTCTTTCTGCTTAATTAAAGTGGAAATACTTGCAACAATTATTCCCCCTAAATAAAATAACAAATAAAATATATCACAATAAAAATCACGAAATGCAAGACTCGAATGAAAATGACCTTCAACACTCATTCCAAAAGAATATAATACTAACATATTAATCGCCAAGTGCATATAGTCTGCATGAATGAATCCATGTGTAATAATTCTGTGCCATTGGCAAGTTTGATGCATATAATAGGGAACAAGTGTCAATTTTCGCAATAATTGTTCGTTCTGTAAGGCAACAATAGAGACAATACAAGTAAAGAGAATAACGACAAGTGACATAAAATTCTCTTTTAATGTATTAATTTATAGACCAATTCACGCAGCAAGTCTCCATGAGTAGATGAGACATTATCACAACCTTTAGCACGCATATCAAACTCTCTCAGCAAACTAATCACATTTGCGCATTTAGTTGCACTATAAGCAGACAAAGCAGGCAAATAGGTTTGTTTATACACAAATGAGACCAATCCCAAATGCTCTCGAATTTCTATATCACTTAAGATAGATTTTTTATTAGTGAGCAACATATGTGCAGTAAAAAGTCGGCTAAATGTCATGAAAAGCGTACTCGTAATTCCAGTTAGGCTAATCACTTTAGGATTTTTCTCAAAATACAAAATAATCTGATTTGCCTTAAATACATCCTTTATCAAAATCGCATTTGTCAATTCATATGGATTAAAATCTTTACTAACTCCAATACACGATTCAACATGATTCGCAGTAATTGTATTAAGATTCACTGGAAGTAGCAACAGTAATTTATTGACTGCTTGCGCTATTTTTGCAAGATCTGCACCTAAAAAATCTCGCAATATATTAACCGCTGCAATATCAATTTTTTTGTTTTTTTGCTTAACTTGACTCGTAATCCAATTTGGGAGTTCATAATCCCTAACCTCGCTTGTTTCTAAAACTTCTCCAATTTTCCTTGCTGCTGTCGATAATTTTATGGCCTTTGCTCCTAAAGTCCCTTTATAGCAGATTACTAATATAGTAGATGAAAGTGAAGCGTCTAAATAATGCATTAGCAACTCTATTTTCTTCACATCTTGCGCCTCTTTAACAATTACAACTTGGTGTGTTGCCATCATTGGATAGCGTCTTGCTATTTCAATTATCCCCTGTACAGTTACATCTTTCCCGTATAAAATTGTCTGATTAAGAGTACGTTCAGAATCGGACAATATATTGTTGGCAAAAAAATCACTCAACTGGTCAATATAATAAGCATCTTTCCCATAAAGCAAATAGAATGGCTTATATATTTTCTGATGCAACGATAATTTTATCCTTTCAAATTCAGCAACAGTATCTATAAGTTTCAGTTTTGCCATAATAATACACAGTATCTCACAAAGATACAAACTCGAGTTAAAGAATACAAGACTATTATCGAAATAACTCAGAACAAGAATTAATTTGAAGAAGTCGATTTTTTGTGCTATTTTTGTGAGATTGAAAACCTTAAAACGCACATTTTTTTTGTTGCAAATGAAGATCATTCGTATTACTATACTGCTCGTCCTAATTATCTTTTCTAGTTTAAAGCAGCTATCTGCCGCATATACTAAAGACTACCCAAAGGGTTATGAGGCAGATATGAAGTTTTATTTCAAAAACATCCTCAAACCAGACAAAACATTACAATTAGCATTAGACTTTGGAGGGCACCATCTCACTGCATCCGTAATTAATCCTGAAGACTACCGAAATGAAGTCAATCCATCTGCAAGTCATATATACTGGGGGATTATGGCAGAAAAATTTGTTTATAAACTTACTGCATCCATTACAAGTGGAATATATTTTTCTCGCATTAATACCTATATGCACGGATCGCCATTTTCAAGCGGAGCATTATATTTTTTAGCAGACAATACCTCAGAAGAGGCTAGATATCTTTATCTCCAAAACTTAAGTACGGCATCATCTTACATAAGTATTCCCCTTGAAGGAAAGTATGAGTTTATCAATCAAAGTAATTTTGGAATGTATGGAAAACTTGGAATTTTGGCAAATATTCAAATAAATTCTAAAACAAATTATAAGACTTCGTCAACAACTATAGTTGAAGATAAAATTAAAATTGAAGAGCATTTTGGAAATAATTCCGTTTTTTTTTCAACAGCAAATATTAATCTTGGATTTCGCTTTGGGTCGTATGACAGTTTTAATTTTCGAGTAGAACTAGGCATACCTTTTGCGCTCACGAGACATATCGGAAATTTAGAAATTGGAAAAGGTATACCTCACGGTATAAATTATCGTTTTATGCTTGGCATTCCCCTTTCCTTAATAGTCCCCTCATATAATTAATCATTTAACCAAATGCAAAAAAATATTTACCATTTACTCTGCGGGTTTGCAATACTTATGCTAGGAGCATGTAGTACTGACGTTTTTTTTGACTCTCGCTTCATCCCTGATGAAGAAAATGAAAACCTCCCTAAAGCCACACAACTTGGCTATAATACGGCTGGCGCATTCTTTGATATTGACTCTAGTCCTCGTTCTACTTGGTTAATTTCCTCACACTTTGCAACGGCAAATACTGTAAAATTATATGCTGATGGGCCCATTGTAACATTTTCCCTTAGTGGGTTTATCGCATCACAAGGAAATACCGCAACAATTGAGTTTGAAATACTAAACACTACGAGTATTCGCTCTCTATTTGGATTACAAAGTCTATCCAATCAACTATTTACAACTACAAATGGGAATCTCCTCGTCAAGAGTATCGCAGGAAATTCCGCCACCAACTATAATCCAATTATAGTGAATAGTGCAAGTATTCAATTTGATGATTGCAAACGACTCTATATTAAATCCGAATTACAAGGAGTATGTGCCTCTGGCAAATTTGAATTAGAAGGAAGGGCAGAGGGCGAAAAGTTTTCTGCCAATGTGCAAATTCAAAGTGGTCGCTTTGACATGCTATTTAAAAGATACGACAATGGACAGTTTACGCTGTAGAACGAACTTCCACAAATAAAAAAAATGACGGTTAAAATAACCGTCATTTTTTTTAGAAGAAAATCTTCTTTTTTACTACTCACGAGGACGAGCAACGTTCACACGTAAACGACGTCCTGCCACATCCTTGTCATTTAAGGACTCGATTGCGGCATTTCCTTCATCATCATTAGACATTTCCACAAACCCGTAACCTTTAGAGCGACCAGTTATTTTGTCCATAATAATCTTTGCACTAATTACATTGCCAAATTCAGCAAAAGCATTCTGCATGTCTTCTTCTCGCATCGAGTAGGAGATGTTACCTACATAAATCGTCATAAAACAAATATAAAAAAAAGTAAAACAAAAATAATACTGCACAAAGGTAACATTATTTCGACACTTGCAACAAAAATGCAAAAACAAATACTAAGATTTAACACAAAACAAAGGTTTTGCTTAAGCAATATACTTTTACTAACTTCGCAGTCGAGTACTCATTAATAGTTACCCACAATCCGATTGTCTAAATGATTAAAGTCAATAACATTGTCAAAAAATTCAGTAATTTACTTGTACTCAAAGGGATTTCTTTACATGTGCAAACTGCTGAAATTGTCTCTATTGTAGGAACTAGTGGTGCTGGAAAAACTTCTTTACTAGAAATTATAGGAACCCTCAGTACACCAAATAGTGGCAGTGTATACATAAACGACATCGATGTTTTTAGTCTCAATAGTAAAAAACTTGCGACTTTCCGCAATCAACAAATTGGCTTTGTTTTTCAATTTCATCATTTACTATCTGAATTTACGGCCTTAGAAAATGTATGTATCCCCGCCTTTATTGGAGGAGTTGATAAGGGTATTGCGGAAAAGCATGCAAAAAAACTATTGCACTTTTTAAATATTGGAGATAGGCTACATCATAAACCAGCCCAAATGTCTGGAGGGGAGCAACAGCGAGTAGCGATAGCACGTGCTCTAATAAATAAACCTGCAATTATGCTAGCAGATGAACCTTCGGGCAATCTTGACGCACGAAATAAAGAAGAACTTCATGCATTATTATTCTCATTGCGCAAAGAGTTTGGGCAAACAATTATAATAGTAACTCATGATAGTAGTTTTGCAAACGCATGCGATCGAAAAATAATATTACAAGATGGAATTACTCTATAGAACATGATTTTTTTACTTGACAAATAAATCATTCAATTATCATCAAAATAATTTGTCTTAGAAAATTTTGTGGCAAAAAAAAAAAAAGTACCTTTGCAGTCTAATAATGCGGAAATAGCTCAGTTGGTAGAGCACAACCTTGCCAAGGTTGGGGTCGCGAGTTCGAGTCTCGTTTTCCGCTCATACTTAATACAAATAAAAAAGATTAGTCCCGATAATGAATTCGGGATTTTTACGTTGAGTCGTCTTTTGCCTGGGTGGTGGAATAGGTAGACACGCAGGACTTAAAATCCTGTGAGCAGAAATGTTCGTACGGGTTCGATTCCCGTCCCAGGTACCACTAATGGAGTATTATTGATCAAGTTTCAATGAAACTCCATTAGTTTTTTTTGCCTTTTGAGAGTTCATGCTTAACAAGCCAATCTAACTCAATCAACATAATTTCAAATAAAAATGATTACATTTGTTGCCATATACTAGTATCTATAGTGGCAAGGTATTACATTTTTAACTCAGAAACCCTTTCTTACGAAAAGCACAGTCTTACCTTTATTGTGCAATTGCGTCGATTTTTCTTAAAAATTTTCGCAGCAATTATCGTGGTTACTTCTGCGATATATCTATACTCTCATTTTTTTGAAACTCCCCGAGCAATGTTAATGAAATTGCAAAATGCGGAAATGCAGATTAAATATAGTGTATTAATTAAAAATCTTCGCCAAACAGATGTTCTCTTAAATGAATTAATGCAACGAGATAATAAAGTATATAGGTCTATCTTTGAAGTAGATATTATCCCTATTGAGATACGAGATGAAGGTCTGCCACATACTCGAAAGCATGACTATTTATTACTCAATCAACAAACTGTTATTGTGGCAGAGGCGCTGCTATTAATGGATAAGTTGATTAAAAAAACTTATATTCAATCTAAGTCATTGGACGAAATGATGATTTTTGCTCATCAAAAAGAGCAAATGATTAATTGTATCCCATCTATTCCGCCAGTTAATATTTCTGACAATAGACTACGAATTTCTGCACTTTTTGGTATGCGCATTGACCCTATTTTTAGAGTACCAAAAATGCATGAAGGAATTGATTTTGCTGGAGCACTTGGCACCCCAATTTACGCTGTTGGTGATGGTCATATTAGTGCCGCAAGATTTAGCGTTCATGGTTATGGAAATTTAATTGTAGTTGACCATGGTTTTGGATATACCACAAGATATGCGCATTTGAGTGAGATGAATGTAAAAGAAGGAGAAGTTGTAAAGCGAGGTCAAGTAATAGGCTTAATGGGAAATACAGGAAAATCTACAGGTTCACATTTACATTACGAGGTTTTACTACGCGGCAAGGCAATTAATCCCATTAATTTCTTCAATGAAGATCTTACACTTACTGAATTCGATAAGATTATAGATGCCTTAGCGGGACGAACAGCAGGATTAGCGACAGATTATTAATTCTTTGCAAGAATGGCGAAAAAATTTCAATATAATCACGAAACATTAGATTTTCACGAAGCGAAATATACCCTTTTAGATGTACTTCGCAAAGGCATTCTGTGGCTATTTACTGGAGCATTATTTATTACCGTTTACTATATAATTTTCTCTCAGTTTTTTAGGACTCCTCAAGAGCGAAAACTGAATCAAACTAAAATAATTTTTCTTGAGAATTATGAATATCTTGAAACACATTATGCACAGTTACAAAAGGTCGTTAAATATCTTAGTGAGCGAGATGCAAATATTTACAGTAGAATTTTTGAAACTCCACCTCCAATAATGCAAATTGACACAAATGCCATCTCAACAATGGCGCAAACTTCAAATATTAAATTAATTCATCAAACAAAAACTAGAATTGATGCTTTAACGGCACTTATTAAAGAACAAACTCAACATCTGCGTAATATTACAAAGCAGCAAAGATACAACAAAAATGTACTGTATATTCCATCTATTCAACCAATAGCAAATCACGATTTGCGTCATACGGCAGCAACATATGGTATGCGAATGCACCCTTTTTATAAAGTTCTTAAGATGCATCATGGTGTTGATTTTACTGTGCCAGTAGGAGAGCATGTACATGCAACAGCTCATGGATATGTTGCAAATATTACAAATGATATGCGAAGTAAGGGACTAACGCTTGTCGTAGATCACAAAAATGGATATAAAACATCTTACTCTCATTTGCAAAAAGTCAATGTGCGCTTAGGGCAGGTCGTTAAACGCAAGCAAATTATTGCTCTTTCTGGTAACACTGGACGATCTGTTGCCCCACATCTACACTATGAAATTGAAAAACATGGACAAACTATAGATCCACTACACTTCTTTTTTCAAGATATTAGTGCTAATGAATACAAGCAATTATTAAATCTAGCATCCAACAAAGCTCAATCGCTTGATTAAGTAATCAAAACAATTAATATTTTCATGCCTTATAAAGAGCCAAAAATTGAAAAAATCTACTTCTCCATTGGAGAGGTGGCCGCCATGTTTGAGGTTAAAACCTCCCTCATTCGCTTTTGGGAAAAGGAATTTGATATTATCAAACCTCATAAAAATAGTAAAGGCAATCGACTATTTACACAAAAAGACATAGATAACTTACGAATAATTCATCATCTGGTAAAAGAAGAAGGTCTTACTCTAGAGGGAGCAAGAAAACGTCTCAAATATGGAAAAATAGATGAAGATGCTAATCTTAAAATTGTTAAAACTCTACAGAATATCAAAAATATTCTACTAGAAGTAAAAAACTCTCTTTAAAAGTTGAGACCTCATGAAAGTTGCTGAACTTATTGAAGTTATTGAAGAAGTTTCGCCAGTTTTTTTTCAGGAAAGCTACGATAACAGTGGATTATGCGTAGGTCATCCACAAACGGAACTTAATAATGTAGTACTTTGTTTAGACATTAATGAACTCACAATTGATTTTGCCCTTAAAAACAATGCCAATTTTATCATTTCTCACCATCCTGTTTTATTTGAAGGAATCAAGCAAATAACTCAAACAAATTCAACGGAACGAATCATTGAAAAAGCAATAAAAAATGACATTGCAATTTACTCTGCACATACGAACTTAGATAAAGTATCCGGGGGAGTTAGTGACCGAATGTCAGCGGACTTGGGCTTGCAAGATTGCCACATTCTAGATCCCATCAAAAATCAATTAGTAAAGATAAGCGTCTTTGCTCCTAGCAATCATGCAGAGTTAGTACGACAAGTCATGTTTTCTGCAGGAGCAAGTAATATAGGAAACGACACCCTCTGTAGTTTTAGTACAAAAGGAATAGGTACAGTTTTTACAAGCAAAAAAACAAGTCCATTTGTAGTAAATACAAATAGGCGACATGCAGAGGAGGAGGAAAAAATAGAAGTTATTTCACACATATCGTGCATTAATTCAATAATGACAGCACTTTATCGAGTACATCCTTGTAAAGATATTGTCTATGATATTTATCCTCTTTTAAATAAGCAAACAAATATTGGTCTTGGGATGATAGGAAATCTCCCTAAGCCAATGCAACTTAATGATTTTCTCGATTTTATAAAAAGAACTTTTCACTTGCCTTATATAAAATATTCTAATACAACACATCAACAAGTTCAAAAAATTGCAGTCTGTGGAGGAAGTGGAGGAAGTTTACTAAAAAATGCGATTGACTCTAAAGCAGATGCCTATATTACAGGCGATTTAAAATATCATCAAATGTGTACTCCGGAAAATCAGATGCTTATAGTAGATATTGGACACTATGAGAGTGAAATTGCAGTGATTGACATTTTTTTTGAAATTATCACAAAAAAAATATCTAACTTTGCCCCTCGTTTACTAAGATATAGTAAAAATATAGTAAACTACTTATAGATAAGGAACTTGCCACCAATTTTTCCCACACAATGACAAAAAGCAAAATAATCGAAGTTGTAGAAACTGATACTGAAGGCAAATTACGCCAATTATATGAACTACAATCTATTGATTCTGAAATTGACAGAATCCTAAAATTAAGAGGCGACCTTCCATTAGAAGTCCAAGACTTAGAGGATGAAATTGTACAACTTGAAACTAGGCTAAAAAATAGTCAAGCGGAAGTTGGAGAAATGGAAAGTATGGCGATCAAGAAAAAAAATGATATTGAGACCTCAAAATCTCTTATACAAAAGTATAAAGAACAGCAGGACAATGTGCGAAATAATCGTGAATTTGACTCATTGAGCAAGGAAATTGAGTTTCAAGTGCTTGAAATTGAATTAAGCGAAAAAAAACTGAAAGAATTTACATACTTTGCTGAAGAAAAAAAGCACCAAGTAGGTGAAATTACTCTTCTTTTGGAGGACAAGCAACTTAATATGGTTGCTAAACAAGGAGAATTAGAGGAGATTACTAATGAGACAAAACGTGAGGAGGAAGAGCTGAGGAAACAATCCGCCATTTACAAAAGCAAAATTAATGAACGATTATATGAAGCATATCAAAGAATTCGCTCTAATGCACGCAATGGTCTTGCAGTAGTTCCTGTACATCGTGATGCTTGTGGAGGCTGCTTTAATAAAATACCTCCCCAACGACAAGCAGATATTCAACTAAACAAAAAAATTATTGTTTGTGAATATTGTGGTAGAATTTTGGTAGATGCTAATATAGTTGGAGAAGAAGCATAATCTTTCTTTTTGTGTCCCTTACTAAAAAAAGGTCTTTACATTAAAGTAAAGACCTTTTTTTATTCCCATTCAATTGTTGCAGGAGGTTTACTACTAATATCATATACCACTCGATTCACGCCCTTTACCTTATTAATTATCTCATTAGAAATACGAGACAAAAATTCATAAGGTAAATGTGCCCAATCTGCGGTCATTCCATCTGTTGACTCAACGGCACGCAATGCAACGGCATTTTCATAAGTACGTTCATCGCCCATTACCCCAACAGACTGGATTGGTAATAACATCACTCCCGCTTGCCAAACTTTATCGTACAAATTTGCAGTTCGTAAACCTTGTATAAAAATCTGATCTGCATCTTGCAAAATCTGAATTTTTTCAGGAGTGACTTCACCCAAAATACGAACTGCTAAACCGGGACCTGGAAATGGATGACGAGAAATCAATCCATGAGATATACCTAATTCTCGTCCAACTCTACGCACTTCATCTTTAAATAAAAGACGTAAGGGCTCTACAACTTTTAAGTTCATTTTTTCTGGTAATCCTCCTACATTATGGTGCGATTTTATAACCGTACCGGTAATAGATAATGACTCTATAATATCAGGATAAATAGTGCCTTGGGCTAACCATTTTATTTTTTGCAATTTGTGTGCCTCTTCGTCAAAGACGTCAATAAATCCTTTCCCAATGATTTTTCGTTTCTGCTCAGGGTCTGTAATACCCTCAAGTGCCTTATAAAAACGCTCTCGAGCATCAATTCCTATAACATTTAACCCCATATTTTCATAGCCTTTAAGGACTTCCTCAAATTCATTTTTTCGCAATAAGCCATTATCTACAAAAATACACACTAAGTTCCGTCCAATAGCCTTATTCAGCAACACTGCAACTACAGTAGAATCTACTCCCCCAGAAAGTGCTAATACAACTTTTTCATCTCCAAATTGTTGTTGAAGGTCATGAATTGTTGTTTCAATAAATGAGGCTGGCGTCCAAGACTGTTTACATCCACAAATTTGAATGAAATTTTGCAGCAAGGTAACTCCTTCGAGAGAGTGAGAGACTTCAGGATGAAATTGGACTCCCCAAGTTAACTCTCCTTTAACTTTATAGGCGGCATTGACGACCTCTTTTGTTGATGCAATAACTTCAAAATTACTTGGCAGCTCTGTTATTGTATCGCCGTGAGACATCCATATTTGGGATCCATTATTTATACCTTTTAAGAGGGAATCTGAACTTAAATTTTGCAAATGTGCACGCCCATACTCTCTATGTTCAACAGCTTCAACTTTTCCACCATATTCTTGTGCCATAAGTTGCGCGCCATAGCAAATTCCTAGTACTGGAAGTCGTCCTTTAAAGGATTTGAGTGTCGTTTTAAATGCATTTTTATCATATACTGAGTACGGACTTCCTGAAAGAATAACTCCCTTAACACTTGCATCATTTTCAGGAAACTTATTGTAGGGAAGGATTTCACAGTAAGTATTAAGTTCGCGCACACGACGTCCAATCAATTGAGTTGTTTGTGAGCCAAAATCGAGAATTATTATTTTATCGTCCATTGTAATGTTTATTTCTATTAAGACTGCAAAGTTAATTATTTTTGAGACTTACCTCTTATGTCAATTCTATTCTTTTGTAGTTTTATTGATTTGACTTTCATATCTTTGCCAATTAAACCTTTCCTGTATGTTTAAATACGTTTTTTTTTCAATTCAAGCATTTTCTTCTTTAGTCAAAATAAGTCATACTATTTTTGCTCTTCCTTTTGCTCTTATTGGATATTTTTTAGGAATTAAGACCGTAGGAGCAACAGATTGGGGAGTATTAATTAAGGTCTTGCTTTGTATGTTCTTTGCTCGAAATGCGGCGATGAGTTTTAATCGCTACATTGATCGCAAGTTTGATGCAAAGAATACACGCACTGCTTTGCGAGAAATCCCTGCGGGCATTATTTCTGCGCGAAACGTTCTTATCTTCTGCATTATTAATATTGTTTTATTTGTCATCACCTCATTTTTCATCAATTATCTATGTTTTTTGCTGTCTCCAATTGCATTATTTGTTGTTCTATTTTATAGTTATACAAAACAATTTACTGCTTTATGTCATTTAATTTTAGGCACAGGTTTATCTTTAGCTCCGATTGGTGCATACATTGCTGTTACAGGAAAGTTTGGGATAATACCAGGTTTATTTTCGTTAGTTGTAATATTTTGGTGTGCAGGTTTTGATATTCTCTATGCTTTGCCTGACGAAGGTTTTGATATAAATGAAAAATTATATTCTATTCCCTCTAGACTCGGTCGCAAGAAATCATTACAAATATCTCGTATTCTTCATATAATTTGTTTTTGTGTATGTCTCTTTATTGGTTTTTATAGTATCCCTAGCCTACTCTATTTTATTGGAGTTATAATATTTGCTTTATGCCTTTTATACCAGCAAAGTATTGTAAAAGAAGATGACATTAGTTGTATTAGTGCAAGTTTTGTAATAATTAATGGATTTGCAAGTCTTATATTTTCAGTCTTTTGTATATTAGCAATTACTAATATGTAAAACAAGTGGGTTATTTTGCGTTAAAGCATGATAAAATCCTGTATTTTTAGAGTACTTTTGTTCCGCATTTATAATTAAGTAATTTAAATTTTTTAAAAGAATGAAAAAAGTATTATTCGTGGCTTTGGTAGCTTTAATTGCTGCCTGCTGCTGCCCAAAGGGCGGTGTTGAAGTAGATAAACTAATTGCATCTCCAGCAGAGTTTGTTGGGCAAGAAGTTGAATTTACAGGAACTGCAACAAAAACTCCATGTGGAGATAGCACAAAGATTGCAGTTTATGGCGAAGATAGCCAAAAGATGATTGTGGTTAAACCTGCTGAAGGAGTTGCTTGTTGCCCAACAGTATGTGGAAAAGCAATTGTTGTAAAAGGCACTGTTACTGAAGTTGCTGCTTGTGATGGCAGTGACAACAAAATGTACATTGTTGTTGCTTCAAGCATAGCAAAAGCATCTTGCTGCAAAGACAGTAAAGAGGCTTGTCCAAAGCACTCTGCATCTTGTTGTAAAGAAGGCAAAGAAACTTGTCCAAAAGACTCGGCTAAGTGCTGTAAATCAAAAAAGACTGACTGTAAGAAGTAGTTTTTTTTTACTGTATCATATTTTTTTTGATATAGTATTCTTAAAAAAACACGCTGTCATATCTATGACAGCGTGTTTTTTGTTTTATAACTTTCTTATTTGGAAACCTATACATTTTTTTGTGATGTGTACAAAAAGAGGATTCCTCTTGCGATAAAAGTTATTTGGTTATTGGTCTAGATTATAGGCTCTCACACAGCGAATATGTTGCCCTTCACTATTCATTAGTGTAAAATACATAAGTAATGAGCGTTCATGGTACCTATATTGGAATCTATCTAATACCGATTCTACTCCTGTAGAAGTAACATAAACACAAACAATGGTATTGGAATTAAAGTTAGAGAACTCAGCCATTACAGATGGTATGGACGAAAAACCATAATAATCTTGAGGTCTTGCTCCGTGCGCTCTTTTTGAGCCTACTCCATACCAAGGCCATACTGGATTATCTGCGGTCATAAATCCACTGTCTTGTTCTGCAGTTACTCTACTACTCAAAGTACTGCGTAATAATAAAGGGATATCACTATCATAAGCTGTAGGAAAGTGTTCTGTCCCTGTAGGTGAAAGTCCTGTACATAAATGATGACAGGGTGCTTCTGCTACGCTATGTGGAGCAACGGCTGTTTGGGCTTTGGTATCATCGGTACAGCCGCCTACTTTATTAAACATTACCGCAAAATCTTTGCGACCTGGAACAACCCAACCTTTGGGACAAATCCCTTGTGCTACACTATATTCATTAATTCCTGTAAGAGGGTCTTGATCTACGGCCAAACCATTACGCGACCTGAGTGTAAGACCAATATATAAGGCTCCATAATGTTTACAAGCCACTTCTCCTCCTGATGCTGATGAACTGATATTCTTTACTGGACGAGGCTTACCATCAAAACTTGCCATTCCTGGACACCAATATGTACCAATACCTCCGTTAAC
>JBOFDL010000032.1:0-1776 GCA_051646985.1 Bacteroidales bacterium
CAATGGAGGCATGATCGGTACCAGGTACCCAACAGGCGTTTTTACCCTGCATACGTGCTCGCCGCACCAATACATCTTGAATGGTATTGTTGAGCATATGTCCCATGTGCAAAACACCAGTAACATTTGGGGGAGGTATGACTACGGTATAGGCTTCTCGATCATCGGGCTGTGAGTGAAATAAGCGTTTTTGTAACCAATAGGCATACCATTTTTTTTCTATTTCTGCAGGAGAGTAAGTGGTAGAAAGGCTTGTCATGATGTATATTTCTTTTTAGAAAGTAATCGTAAAGTAAATATTTATGGTAAACGGCTCATGGCAGACATAATGCGTTGTGCCTGTTGTTGATTGCCTAGTTGCATATAAATTTGTGCCATAAGTTGATAGGCGGGCTTAAAATTCCCTCGAATACGAATCACCTGTTCTAAACTATGCAACGCTTCTTTCGGTTGTTGTAATTGTGCTTGAGCATTTGCTACTATCCATAATCCTGATATGTCTTGAGTATTGAGTTTGGTCATACTATTGCCTACTAAAATTGCTGAATTGTAATCTCTTGTTCGATAATAACAGTTTGCAAGTTCGCTTAAAGCACTTGGATTCCCTTTATTGAATGCGACCCAACGTCGAGCGAGCATAAATACCGAATCCATTTGATCCATTGTGTGATAAACGGCAATTAAATCCTCAATGGCTTGTTCATTGTATTCATCGAACTGAAGTGCTTTATGAAGCAATGTTTTTGCTTCCATTATATCATTTTGATTAAGGTCTTTTCCTTTTAGAACACGATGTGCATAGAAGTCAGATTTATCAGTACGTTTCAAAACAATAGCAATTGGAATGCCATCAACTTTTATTTGATGTACAGTATTTTTTGGCGGAAAGGCTTTCTTGTTTTTTAGTAATTCAGGATTCATTCCTGTAATACTAAAAATCGCATAATCCCAGTCACTATAAGCACGTTCATGCCAACGCACAAAACCTGTGGCAATAGTTGCGGTATCTTTTCGCAAAAAATAAGCAACCGACGAAAGATGAAAACTTACAACTCGTGTTTTGCGAGTACTATCGGGGGCTCCATATTGTTGTATATCGGCACGTACCCATTCTGCCGCTTCACGAGTAGAGTGATAGTAGTAATCCATTTCATAATTTCCATAAGCGTTTTTAATTCCGCCTATCAATTCATTAAAATAGACATATTCATAAGGGTGATTTTTTACAATATGGACAAATGGTTTGATTAGTAATCCACAAACAAGAGCAATAATGAAGATTTTGAAGTGTTTTTTTTGAGTATTTCGAATAGCAGCATCAATTCCTAATGCAGCAGCTATTATCATTGGAGGATATGCAAAAAGAGCATGTCTCCATCCACCATATACATTGGCCTTGCTATATATAATCCAAAAAATAGGAAAAAAGAAAGTAAAGAAAATAATAAAATGCCAAAAATAATTTTTCTTGTCTTTCCAGAGAAAAGTTAAAAATAGGACTAATCCAAGTATAACGGCTGTAGGAATAGTCATAAAAATAAATTTTGGAGTATAATACCATGGTAATTCTGGAGACCATTGTAATTTTCCCTCAAAAACTTGACGAAGTGAAACTGAGAATTTTGACATTTCGGTAAAGGCCGCCATTGTATTTTTGAAGGGAGCTTGTAAGGCAAAAGGCCAAAGAATTATTCCTAGAAAATAGGCTATTATACAAATACCTATTCCTAGTACAATGAGTCGTTGAAAATATTTTTGGTTGAATTGCAAATGAAT
>JBOFDL010000033.1:0-16520 GCA_051646985.1 Bacteroidales bacterium
GACAGTGGCTTTAGAGATTATCGCACTCGTTTACTAGGATTACAGCTGCGGGTACAGTTTGGGCTTTTCACCCAATTCCCTCAATACTATACAAGAGTATAACGGCTGCAAAAGTATCATTTTATTTTAAAAGCACAAATATAGTTCTCATAATTTTACAGAAGCACACAAAATTTATTTGCGTATTTTTCTTATTTTTGCCGACCACTAGTAAATAAAATGAAAAAGATTGTTATTATTTTTATACTTCTACTAATTTGCCTTGTCTTAAATGCGCAAAGTAAAAAAGTAGCAGTCTATGTTACTGGCGGTGCTACTGAGGCATACAACAGAGTGCTAGGCTCAAAAATAGCGCCAATTATCAATAAATTGAAAGAATATAGCGCAACAAATCGAACAGTAATATTTTTATGGGAGTTAACAAAAATGCCCGAATATAATCAAGAAGAAACTTCTAAATTACTGCTTAAATTAGGCCGACGATATTGGGTTGATTATATATACATTGTAAAATTAACAATAAGAGAGGGAACTACAACTATTGAATTATCATTATTGAATGTTGACTCAGGATATACGGCTCTACAGGATAAAATATATTGCCCAAGTAGCGCAAGTGTACAAGAGGCATTTATGCTGATACAGCCTCTGATAAAATCGATGTTTGATCCTAAAAAGCGGAAAATTTTAAATAAAAATACTGATGGGCTAGACCTTCAACTAGAAGTAAAAAACATAGAATTTGACATGACCTTTGTACAAGGCGGTTCATTTTCTATGGGCTGTACATCAGAGCAAGGCACTGATTGCGATATGGATGAGAGACCCTCACACAGAGTTACCTTATCGGACTACTACATTGGAAAGTATGAAGTGACCCAAAATTTATGGGAGGCGGTAATGGAAAAAAATCATAGTTACTCGAAGGGCGATGAACTTCCTGTTGAAAATGTTAGTTGGCTTGACTGTATGGAGTTTATACGACGTTTAAATGTACTTACCCGAAAAAAATTTCGTCTCCCTACTGAAGCAGAGTGGGAGTATGCTGCTCGTGGAGGACGAAAAAGTAATGGATATAAATATGCAGGAAGTAATAATATTAAGGAAGTCGCTTGGTTTTGGGATAATTCCACAAAAGTTACTCGAAAAGTAGGAAGTGGAAAACCTAATGAATTAGGGATTTATGATATGAGTGGAAATGTATATGAGTGGTGCAGTGACTGGGCGGCACTTTACTCCAGTAAAAGCCAAATCAATCCTAAAGGTCCAATTGTAGGCACTGAAAGAATATTACGAGGAGGAAGTTGGTATAGTCCTGAAGAAAATTGTCGCATTTCTCTTCGCTTTTCTAATATACCAAGTAATACCTATAGAAATAGTGGTTTTCGTCTCGCTTTATCAAAATAATTTTGCATTACTTAACTTTTAGTATTGCACTCCCCTCAGAGAATTTAGTGTGAAGTATATCCCCCTCGCTTACTTGCTTCACATTCTTTATCAACTCTCCATTTTTATAGGTAATAGAATAGCCTCTTTGCAAAACATTGTATGGATTGAGCAATTGCAATTTTTCTTCTAATTGTCTAACAATAAAATGTTTCCTGAAAAAAATATATTGACTGACCTGATGTAATTGTGCAGAAAATAAATCCAAATACTGCCACTGATGCGAGAGGTGCTGTTTACTGAGCGCGGAAATTTGAATGGTATAAGTTTGTAGTCTATGATTAACACGCTCCATATTCTGCAGCCAAAAAACGGCCATATTTTCTGATAATTGTGTAAGAAAATCGGATTGCACATTCATTTTTTCTATCAAAAAATCCGCTGTTGCAGTTGGGGTCTTCAACATTGTATTTGCAACCTTATCAACAACACTGACATCTCTATCATGCCCAATTCCAGTAATAATAGGAAGTGGGAATTGGGCAATATTATTTGCCAAAATATAACTGTCAAAACAAGTCAAATCACTTTGTGCTCCTCCACCTCTAATAATGGCGACAACATCAAATTGAGTGTATTGTTCTGCAATTTCCGCTAGAACTCGAAGGATTGATTGTTCCGCCTCACGACCTTGCATTGTTGCTGAAAACAGTGTTGTTGAAAAAGCATAAACACTATTGTGTAGTTGTTGCAAAAAATCGCCATAACCAGCAGCATTTTCAGACGAAATAATTGCAATACGCTTTGGCAAATCAGGCACTCTTAATTCGCGATTCATCGCAAAAACACCCTCGCATTTTAATCTTTCTATATTTTGTTGCCGTAATAGCGTCACTTCTCCAACTGTGTAAGTAGGATCCATATCTAAAACATTGAGTCGAAGACCATATAATTCATGAAAAGTGACTGCAACATTGAATAAAACCTTCATTCCCGGCATTAATGTCATTTTTGTACTTAACTCAAAATATGGTTTAAGCATACGATATACATTTGCCCAAATATTGGCACTTGCTTTTGCCTCTACATATTCAGCACATTCACTCTTATGTACAAGCTCTATATAGCAATGTCCTTTTGAAGACTCTCGCAATTCACTAATCTCTGCTACTACCCAAAAAGTCTGTGGAATAGCCTCTATTGTTTGTTTTACAATGTTCTGTAATTCTTTAAGGGATAGAGTTTTATTTTCCAAAACAGATTAATAATTTATTCAATAAGTATTAAATACTCATTTAGTCCTTAAATCGATCTTCTGGCTCTATAAAAGTGCCTTTTTGCTTTTCTAAACTTTTGAGATAATCAGAGTTAACTTTATCTATAATATCTTTATCCGTTGGCACCCCTTCAATATATGTTGTATGTCGTTCTACTTCCCCATTAGGCTTATAATATATCCACACTCCACTTCGCAAACCTTCTTTATAGTGTCCGTCAATACGACATTGATTATTATCATAATAATAACGAGCCCGACCATGTGGCTGTCCTTGAGCAAATTGTATTTCAAAAACCATATTGCCTAATTCATTTATTTGTTCATAAACACCGATTTGAATACCCTCTAAATATCGTTTTCGCTCATACACATTGCCGTTACTAAAATATAGAATTAATGCTCCATCAAGAAGTCCATATTTATAATTTTCTTCTCGAATAAGTTTAGTATTGGAAAAATACTTCCACGTCCCATGTTTTTTGTTTTCGCTCCAATAATTTCCTTGTGCCACTAAATCTCCCTTTGCCGAAAAAAGTTGAGCAAACGCTGTGCCATCATCAAAATAGTCAATTAGAGCCATCTTTTTCCCATTTTCATGATAACGTACTAATAGTCCTTTGGGCTTATTATCAAAAAATTGAGCACGATAAGCGATTTTTCCATTTGGGTATTTCTTTTGCCAAAAACCTTGTTTCAGTCCTCTCTCATCTAAAAAATTAAGAGAGGAGTCTATTGTGTGGGAAAAAACTATCCGAGAAATGAAAAAAAACGCAAAAAAGAATCTCAGTTTATTCATTGTAATTATCTTCATCAAAATTTTATATTCAACTGCAAATGTACAAAAAATACAGCATTGATTTAAAGTAAAATCACTACCTTTGTCAATGCTTATCGGGCATTACAATCTTTTATAAAATCTTTGTATTAAACAGATGCTAAAAACATTTTTCCTAGGAGGCATACACCCAACAGAAAATAAACTCTCTGTACATAGCAATCTTGAGGTGTGTCCGATTGATAAACTTGCAGTTTTCCCTATAGGCCAAAATATTGGCGCACCTTCTACTCCGATTGTTGCAAAAGGCGATAATATTAAGGTAGGACAAATCATTGCAAAAAGTTCGGGTTTTATGTCTGCCAACTTACATAGTAGCGTATCAGGCACTGTTCTTTCCATTGAGCCAATTGTGTGCGATGCCTCTGGTCTAAAAAAGGTCTGTATTACAATACAAACAGAGGGGGATGAGTGGATTGAAACAATTGACAGAAGTAATACTATTGTGCGAGAAATCACCCACTCACAAACTGAGATAATAGAAAAAATCACCCAAGGTGGAGTTGTTGGTATGGGAGGCGCAACCTTTCCCACGCACGTTAAACTAGCCATTCCAGAAGGAAAACAAGCAGAAGTGCTTATAATTAACGCTGTAGAATGTGAACCTTATCTAACTGCAGACCATCGATTAATGCTTGAAAAAGGCGAGGAAATAATGATTGGCATTGAGTTATTAAGACGAGCATTAAATGTTGAAAAGGTTTTTATTGGCATTGAAAATAATAAACCTGATGCCATTGGACATTTGAATAATTTATGCAAGAAATATACTTACATTAACGTTGTTCCTTTACGAGTAAAATACCCACAAGGAGGTGAGAAACAATTAATTAAAGCCATTCTTAATAAAGAAGTCCCCTCAATGCAGTTTCCTATTGAAACAGGCGCTATTGTACAAAATGTTGCCACAGCTTATGCTGTTTATGAAGCAGTGCAAAAAAACAAACCTTTAATTGAGCGAGTTGTTACCGTTACCGGAAAAATGCTTAAAACTCCACGTAATTTGTGGGTACGTATTGGTACACCCGTAGATAAATTGTTAGAATGCTCTGGAGGAATACCTTCAAGTACGAGAAAAATTGTACTTGGAGGACCTATGATGGGAAAGGCTACCGCCTTTACAATAGCACCCATTACCAAAGGGACCTCAGGAATATTACTTTTAGATGAAAATGATGCACATCGTAAAAAAGAAAGCGCATGTATTCGTTGTGCAAAATGTGTAAATGTCTGTCCTATGGGACTCGCGCCCTATCTTATTGCTAAACAATGCAAACTTGCACGTTGGAGGGAAGCCGAATTTGACCGGGTATTTGACTGCATTGATTGCGGTTCTTGCTCATATACCTGTCCCGCAAACATTCCGTTACTTGATTATATTCGTTTTGGCAAAAATGAGGTTATTAAGCGTATGCGCGCCCATAATGCACAATAAGACTGCGAAATTTCACTAATTATCCTAAAGAAACAAAAGAGGCAGATCTGCCTCTTTTGTTATAAAAACGCTATTCATCCACAATGTAGCATAGCGTCAAGTAAATGGACAAATGGGAAATTTGTGCCATTTGCAACAAAAAAAAGCATAAACTTATGTTGTAAGTTGTTTTTTCTTTATATTTGCCAATCAATTATTTTATAAATTTTTAAAAACATTAATTATGGCAACATATTATTTTCTTCCAACACGCAATATTTTTGGCGAAGGAGCAGTAAATGAAACTGGCGACCTTGTTGCGAGTTTAGGCGTAAAAAAGGTACTCTTAGTTACTGATGCTTTTTTAAGCAAATCAGGTATGGCAAATGACGTAGTTACAATTCTCAAAAAGTCAAATGTAGAGGCACATATCTTTGATGGAGCAGAGCCTAACCCAACAGATATTAATGTAGAAAAAGGTGTAGTCGCATATAATCAATACAAGTGTGATGGTATTATTTCATTAGGAGGAGGCTCATCGCATGATTGTGCTAAAGGAATTGGATTGGTAGTAACCAACGGCGGGAAAATTCATGATTACGAAGGAATAGACCAATCAAGTAAGACGATGGTGCCGTTATTAGCTATCAATACAACTGCAGGCACCGCCTCTGAAATCACACGTTTTTGTATTATCACTGATACAAAACGAAAGGTAAAAATGGCAATTATAGACTGGCGAGTTACTCCGCAAATTGCAATTAACGATCCAAATCTAATGAAAGGTATGCCAACTTCGTTAACCGCCGCTACAGGGATGGATGCTCTTACACATGCGATTGAAGCTTATGTGTCTACAGCAGCCAATCCTCTCACTGATGCAGCCGCTATTATGGCTATTGGCATGATACACAAATATTTGCCAAAGGCGGTGGCTAATGGAGACTATATGATTGCACGCGACAATATGGCATATGCTCAATATCTAGCAGGGATTGCCTTTAATAACGCATCACTTGGTTATGTACATGCTATGGCACATCAACTTGGTGGTTTTTACAATCTTCCGCATGGTGTGTGCAACGCAATTTTGTTACCCTATGTAGAAGAGTTTAATCTAATCGCTAATCTTAATAGATTTAAGGATATTGCGAAGGCTATGGGAGAGCAAATAGAGGGTTTATCTACTAATGAGGCAGCAGAAAAATCTATTGCTGCAATTCGCAAATTATCGATACAAGTAGGAATTCCTGCGAATCTTAAGGCCTTAGGAGTAAACCCTAAAGACTTTGAGATTATGGCTAAAAATGCAATGCTCGATGCTTGTCAAGCAACCAATCCACGCAAAGCAACTGAGGCGCAAATAATTGAAATTTTCCAAAATGCTTATGATGGCAAATAATTTCTTTTAAAAGTTTGCCACGTTATTGCAAACACTGAAAAAGGATAGATTGCCTCTATCCTTTTTTTTTATGAGAAAAATAATTTCTAACTACCATCTACCTCCTGCACCTCCACCTCCACTGAAACCACCTCCACCTCCACTGAAGCCTCCACTGCCAAAACCGCCACTACGGCCTCCAAATAAGAAAGGCAACAAGAATAAAGCCCCCATGCCGCTGGGTTTATCATTGTCATCATCTTTGTGATTGCCTTTTCCATTTTTATATCCTATATAAAGAACAATAATCAACACTAAAAATGTAACTAAAAGAATAAGTGGATTAGGTTGATTGATATTCATGGGCGATGATTTATACTCTCCAGATGCATAAGCAATAACTTCATCAACTGAATTATTTATTCCTTTAAAATAACGATTTTCTCGAAAGTTAGGGAGCATAACCTCTTCAATAATTCGCTTACAATAAGCATCCGGTAAGACACCTTCCATTCCATAGCCGGTTCCTAAAAATACATCTCCAAATTCTCGCCCCACCTTAGGTTTGATAAGTAATAAAATCCCATTGTTCTTATCCTTTTGTCCTATTCCCCATTGTTTAAAAAATTCAGGTGAAAGTTGTGCCAAAGTATAGCCGTGAGTATCAGAAATCGTGATGACGTAGATTTGCGTAGAGGTAGAATCGTGATAAGCACGCAATTTTTGCTCAAGCAATTGTTGCTCCTGTAGAGAGAGTATAGCGGAAAAATCATTGACTAAGCGATGCGGGAACATAGGTTTTGGCAAATTCTGCGCCGACAAAATTTGCAAAAACCAAAAAAATAGGATACCGCAAAAACAGTGTTTTTTCATTTATAAAATAATTAGCGGCAAGAGATCAAAATTTAACTTCTGGGGCTTTCTCTGTACCCTCTTCAGCCTCAAAATAGATTTTCTTTTCAAATTTAAACATGCTGGCAAAAAGATTATTCGGGAAGCGACGAATGTATGCATTATATTCTCGAACAACTTCATTAAAATTCCGTCGTTCTACAGCAATACGATTTTCTGTTCCCTCCAATTGGGCTTGCAACTCTAAAAAATTTTGATTGGCTTTAAGATTTGGATAGTTCTCAGAAATTGCCATAAGTCTTCCTAAAGCAGAACTCACTTGACTTTGTGCAGCTTGAAATTTCTTGATTGAAACTGCATCTAATTTGTCAGGACTAATAGTTACTTGTGTTGCTTTTGCACGCGCTTCAATAACTCCTTGTAAAGTTTCTTGCTCATGTTTAGCATAACCTTTAACAGTTTCCACTAAATTAGGAATTAGGTCTGCACGACGTTGATATTGATTTTGAACTTGCGCCCAAGTTGCGTCTACTTTTTCTTGCATTGTAACTGGCTTATTGTAGTACCCACAAGCATTTAGGAGAATTGTAATTAATGCAAGAAATGTGATTTTTTGTAAGTTTCTCATTTTTATTTCGATTTAATTTTAAAGTGATTGAGGCAAATGTAGGTTTTATTTATCAGTTTTGCTTGTTAAAATTTATGAACAAAAGCTCCTTGATCACGCACATTATGTAATACTATATTATGTTGCTTAAACGCATATAGATATCGTTTTGCAACTGAGTACGATACAGAGGCATCAATGATAATTTGCTTCGGTTGATAAATCGTCATTATTTCCTTTGGTTTCAACCTACATTTCGAGGTTAAAATAAGATAATCAATAGGTAAAGGCGTTGGAGGGTTTTTCAAGATTTCGTCCGCTAATATTTTTAAGGTTTTTCCTGAAAAATAAATAAAATTTTTATGTAATCCATATTCAACGGATTCTATTTCAGTTGTTTCCTGTAGGGTAAATTTGGGCAAATCGCTTAGTTTTGAAAATCCTAAACTAACAAAAAGATTTTTCAAATTAAAATCAAAATTATTATGTAAATGCGTACTATCGCAAATACTAAATCCTTCTTTTCCATTAATAATACTAATAAGTGAAGTATTTTTTACAGCATGTACAATTAGGATTTTTTGCCGATAGACGGTGGTTGTATGATAAAGTCGAAGAGAAAAAAAACCGATTAGTGAGAGAAGTACAACAAACAAAAAGAAACTTCGCTTTATCCACCAAAAGAGAGCAAAAAATAGGACGCTAAGTAACAATAGTATAGTTTGTAGGGGAGTAATCCACACTCCCTCAAGTAAAGAATAGGGTAAAGATTCGACAAAGCGAATGGCTGTATTAAGAACAATAATACTATATTTTGTAACCCAAATAAACAGCCATGAAATGGCAGGCAACCATGCAAAAGTTAGACTTGTCAAGAATCCGCCCATCACAAAAATGGTGGGAATCGTAACTAAAATATTTGTCAAGATAAAATAAACAGGAATTTGATGAAACATCAACAATGTAATAGGTAATGTTCCAATATTCGCCGCTACAGAAACTGCGATTAAAGCCCAAACAGCATCCCCTACCCTCGTTTTAACATAGAAAAGATTATAGATTCTTGGCTGAAAAAACAAGATAGATAGTACTGCAGAGTAAGATAATTGAAATCCCGTATCATAAAAACATAAAGGGTCGAAGAGTGCAATAAGAAATGCCGAAAAAGCAAGTGTATTATAAGTATTGCTCGAACGATTGAGCATTGTTCCAATTGTTAAAACAGTAAACATTATTGTTGCTCTCAGAACAGAAGCAGAGAGACCTGCAAGTAAAGCATAACTCCACATACAAAGTAAAATAATTATACCTCTCAGAACTTTGCCACGCTTACGTTTTTCAAGAGGTCGCAATAAAAACCCCAACATCATACTAATAATGCCAACATGCAAGCCAGAGACTGCTAAAATATGCATTGCCCCTGCACTAGCATACGCTTTTCGCAAATCTGTATCTAGGCGAGATTTATCACCAAGAGTTAGTGCTTGCAAGACAGAGAGATGTTCTCCAGACAATCCTTGTTTTTCAAAAAACGCGAGTGCATTTTTTCGAAGTTTTTTTGGTAAAACCTTATACCATTCTAGGGTATTTTTGGCAATAACTCTATAGGTTTCACTATTGGCAAATGCGCTTGCAAAAACAGAATGTTGCTGTTGATACTGTGCATAATCAAACTCGTACAGATTTTGTGGTTTTGGGATAGGAGAAAATAATGCGGCAAGTACCAATTTATCTCCCATTTGAGGAAGCTCTGTTGTGTCTAATCGAAGATACAGCAGTACTTTTTCACGTACACTTTTCCAAGTTGTAGAATCCTCATAAGCAAGCACTTGAAGATTTAGTTTAGCAAAAGTAGGACTAACACTCGGTTCATCGGTAACAATCGCCACCACTTTTATTTCCTTTGCTAAAGGAAGGCTGCTTGTTTCGGGTAAATTTTGCACCAATGCAACGCCCACACAAAAGAAATATACATTTACAAAAAGTCCGAAAATCCATGAGCCAGTATAACTTTTAACTTTTTTGTATGCTAATAGCATTAGGCACAAGCCAAAAGCGCAAAAAAAAATGGCATAAGGCGGAAAGGCATACACAGAAGTATGCCCCACCACTCCAGCCACCAAAGGTAAAAGTATGCGTATAAATGGAGCCGTATAGAACTCCTCTATAAACTCATAGTAAGGCATTATTTATTAATAGGCAAATATTTCTTTTTGTGTCAGTTTTTGCAGCACCCCTAATTTTTCCATTACCGTTTTATCAATTGCTTGTTCATCGCCCAAGATACAATACGTATAAGGTAGATTTTTCACATTTTTTTCTTGAAACTCTTTTACATCATTAAGCGTAAGTTTTGGAACTTTCTCAAAAACATCACGGCGAATATCGTAATCCAGTCCTAATTTTTGGGAAGCATCAAAAGCCCACAAGACGCTTGATTTTCTGATACGCTCTGTTCTGAGACGTTGAATAATACTATTTTGCGCCAACAAGAATGCCGCTTGTGAAAGGGGCATATTATTCAAAATATCATGAAACGCCGTTACAGCCTCCTCTAACTTATCGGCCTGTGTAGCAATCAAAGTACGCATATAACTTGATTTATCTAATCGTGCAGGTTGACTATAACTAGCTCTTGCCATATAGGCTAATCCTCTGGCTTCTCTCATTTCTTGAAAAACAATTGCATTCATACTTCCGCCAAAATACTCATTATACAAGCGAACAATAGGCACTAAATCTTTATTATAAGCACCTAATTTTGAAATCATACTAAAATAAATCTGCTTTGCATCGTACTGCGCAAAGAGAACTTTATTTTGTGTAGTAGGTTGCTCAACAAACTCTGTTTCTTTGGGAAGTGCTAAAAGTTTTGAGGGAGTTTTATGATACTTTCCAAGTATATTAATGAGTTCACGTTCATTTGCCGAACCATAATAGAATATACGATGTTGATAGCGTGTTAGGCTTTGTATTTTTTTCAATAAAACTTCAGGATTAAGTTCTTTCAATTCTTGCTCCGACAATATATTGGTTGCAGGCGAAAGTTTTCCATAAGTGGCATAATTGCTCAATGCACTAAAATTATTGGTTTGTTTTAATTTAGTATCAACCCTAGACTTCAATATATCCTCCACCAAGCTGGAATATGCAGTTAGATTAGCCTTTGGTTTAGCCAGAAGATGTTCAAACAAAGCGATTGCGCTTGTCATATTTTGGTTAAGTCCACTAAGGCTAACGTACGCACGCTCTGACGAAGCAGAAACATTAAACGAGCAACCCAATTTATAGAATTCCTCTTTAAGTTGTTCCGCGGTATACTTATCAGTACCAAGATATCTAAGATAATTAACCGCAAGCGGGAGTTCTTTATCGTGATTACTTCCCATATCCAAGACATAAATAAGTTCAAAGAGTTCATTATCTACATTTTGTTTGTAGAGTACCTCTATATTTGCTTTTTTTGTTTTAAGTATAGCGAGGTCTTTTTTGAAATCTAAGAAAACAGGTTCAATCGGGATAACTTTCGACTGTTTTATTTCCGTTAAGAAATCACTTTCAGCATCTCTATTAAGTTTTACGGGAGTTATTTCGGGTTTATCCATTTTTTTCTCATTAGGGTCTTTTCCTTCTTTTTTATAGACGACGACGTATCCCGCAGAGAGTTTTTCGTTTGCAAAATCGACAAGTTGTTGTTTTGTAACTTTTTCCATTTTATCCAGTTCATTAACAACCGTTTCCCAGTTAACCCCATCAATAAACGCCCGCGCCATTGCGCCAGCACGAGCCGAATTACTTTCAAGAGCTTGTATCGTCATTCGTTTAAAGTCGGTAACGATTGCTTTGAGCAACCAATCCTCGAAATCTCCATTTTTGAGAGCAGAGATTTGTTCCAATAGAATTTGTTTTGCCTCTTGCAGTGTTTGTCCTTGTTTTGGGGTTGCAGAGAGCAATAATGCTTGATAATCCGTTAAATTAAGCACACTACTTGAGCTCGTAAGTAGTTTTTGTTTTTGCACTACATTAAGGTCTATAATGCCTGCCTTTCCGTTCATAAGAACCATATCTAGGAGTTTAAGCATCATTGCATCATTGCTTGCTGCGCCTTCAAATCGGAAGGCGATAGCCACACGTTCTGCTTCCAATCCAAAGACGGTTTGTTCTTCTTCTTTTAAGAATTTGGTTGTATCTATGAGCGGTTTTCTATCAAGCGTTTTTGCTTTTAATTGCCCAAAGTACTTATCAATGACGATGATTGCACTATCAGGGTTGAAATCTCCTGATAATGTAACAGCCATATTATTGGGGACATAATACTTTTCAAAATACTTTTTGATGTTAATAATGGAAGGATTCTTAAGATGTTCCTGTGTTCCTAATACGGTTTGAGTACCGTAGGGATGTTGAGGAAATAATCCTCGCATGATTGCCTCATAGAGTTTTCGGTTATCATTGGTAAGCGACATATTTTTTTCCTCATATACGGTTTCGAGTTCGGTATGAAATAATCGAATCACAGGGTCATCGAATCGGTTTAGTTGTATTTTCGCCCAATTTTCGAGTTGATTTGCAGGAATATTTTCGATATAAGAAGTCGCATCATTTGAAGTCCACGCGTTTGTTCCGACGGCACCAATGGCTTTCATCAATTTATCATATTCATTGGCAATGGCATACTGTGCTGCAATACCAGAGATACTATCTATCATTCGATAGAGATGTTTACGTTCTGTTGCGTCTGTGCTATTTCGATACATTTCAAAAAGCACTTCAATTTGGTCAAGCAGCGGTTTTTCCTTTTCATAATCCGTTGTAGCGAACTTGCTGGTACCTTTAAACATTAGATGTTCAAAATAGTGTGCCAAGCCGGTTGTTTCAGCGGGGTCATTTTTACCCCCTACCCTTAGGGTGATATTGGCTTGAATTCTGGGTTCATTGTGATACGCACTCAGATAGACTTTAAGTCCATTATCGAGGGTATAAATACGAGCATTAAGGGGGTCATTCGGTACCGATTGGTAGGAATAGGTTTTTGCTTGCAGAGCGTAAGCCACAAGCATTAACGAGAGCACTAATAGATTTTTCATACACTTAAAAGATTTGATTGTTTTATAAAATTTTGTTCATGTAGGAGCAGCCATTTTTTTCGCCAAATAGCACCTGCATAGCCTATCATTTCGTTATTTTTGCCCACAACTCTATGGCAAGGGACGATTATCCAATGTTGATTTTTGCTATTTGCCTTTCCTACGGCGCGTTTTAGGTTTTCGTTTCCCAAAGATAATGCTTGTTGAGAATAATTGATTGTTTCTGCGTAGGGAATTTTCAGAAGTTCTCTCCATGCTTTTTTTTGAAATTCGGTACCTTCGAGTTGAATTGGCAGATTGAACAAGCGGCGTTTATGTTCAAAATACTCTTCGAGTTGTTTTATGCATTCGCATAAGAGGGGATTATTTGTTGGGGGGATATTTTCCAGTTCATCGGTAATGGTAAGCGAGGTGATTGCATTTTTGGCGGTCGTGATTTTGATTTGACCAATGGGGGATAAGAATGCAGCCAACGTGCTCATTTCATAAGATATATTTAAGAATTTCTGCGACACCAAGTCCCACATAATTTCCCAAAGCGTATCCCATCATACCTACAGAGATACCAATCAGTATTACTTCTCTATTACCGATAGCCGTAGCCATTACAGGTACAAAAGGAGGCGAGTTTATAAGTGCCGTAGAAGCGACCATAAACGTATCAGCATCTACCCTCAAGAATTTACAGAACAATGCGTGTAAGCAGACCGTTGAGGTGATAAGGAAGCTTACATAGGCCAATAAGTAATACATTTTAGCATCTAACAAAGTTGGAAAATCAACCATTGATGCGATGGATACGTTGAAGATAATAATCAACACCATACCGAGTTCAAACGAGCCTTGAAGTTTTTGAATCGGTTTAAAGACCGAAGCACCAAGACTTAGCGAGGTCAATACTAATATTAAGAACGGCACTCTCAGTTCGCCAAAAATAAGCAATGAAGCCCCTGCAGCAGAGGCAAAGATTAGCAATGCAAGAAAAAATGCCTTACAGACGTTTAAGAGCGTTGTTTTCGTTAATCGAAACGATGTATTTTTGTCTTGTTCCAAAGCATCTGTATTTGCAATTGCCACATATCTTGGCAAGAATTTACGTACAATTTCCTTTCCTACAGAGAAGAAGAATAGTAGATAAAAGAAACAAATCACCATATCCGCCGCTTGGAGTTGAATAAAGGTATTTAAGGGAATTTTAAAGGCTAATTGTAGAGCCGCTAAATTAGGCGTTCCTCCCGTATCCTTACCGGCTAACATAGCCGCTACTTTGAAGGTATCTTCTCCCAAATAATCTTTGAAGAAGAATGCCGCTATGAGGCTTGTAATGACCACAGCAACAATCCCCGATATGAGGACTTTTGACCCCGAAGCAAAATGTTTTCGGAGATAGCCAATTTTTGACGAGAAGAGTAATAATGGAATAGCTATCGGTATGACCACATCACAAATTGTAGATTGCGTTTTTCGGATGACGGCAACTTGCATTTCCGTAAGTAGATGATAGTTCGACAATATCCAAATCATCAAGGAGTAGAGAAGTCCGATAATACACGCAATAAGTACCTCTCCGAGGCGTTGTGCAAAAACAAAGCGTTTATGAAGTTTTACAATTGTTATCGCAGTAAGAATATACAGTAGAACAAGAAATAGTGCCATTTTTGAATAAATTTACAAGAACCTCTAATCCGCCCGTTATAAGGACTCCAATGCTTCGTTTCATTTCACCCGTATAATTACGGGATGAATCCGTATTCTTTAAGCTAAACTCGCCTTCACAAAAGCCACAAACAATGCGTGAGGTTGTAGAACGGTGCTTTGAAATTCGGGATGAAACTGAGAGGCAATAAAGAAGCGATGTTTTGGAATTTCGACCAACTCCACCAAATTCGTTTGTTCATTTTTCCCCGAAGCCACCATTCCTGCTTGCTCGAATTCGGCCAAATAGTTGTTATTAAACTCAAAGCGATGACGATGCCGTTCCACGATTTTGGATTTTCCATAACATTTATACGCCAATGTATTGGGTTTAATGGCGCAATCATAGGCACCCAATCTCATCGTACCGCCGAGATTGCTGATGTTTTTTTGGTTCTCCATAATATCCACCACTTTGTGGCTCGTGGTAGGATTTATTTCCGTAGAATGCGCATCAGTGTAGGCAAGTACATTACGTGCAAATTCAATAACGGCGCATTGCATCCCTAAGCAAATACCAAAGAATGGGATATTATTCTCACGCGCAAATTTGACGGCGATTATTTTCCCTTCAATGCCTCGTTCTCCAAAACCAGGAGCCACCATTATTCCCTGCATAGACTGTAATTTTTCGGCAACATTTGCGTCATTCACATTTTCGGACTGAATGTAGTGTATGTTGACCTTACAAGCATTATATACTCCTGCATGCGCCAAGGCTTCGGTGATTGATTTGTAGGCATCCTGTAATTCCACATATTTCCCGACAAGGGCAATGTTTACGGATTGGGTTAATTTACTTGATTTATCAACAAACTCTTTCCATGCCGTCATGTTTGCTTGAGGCGCGTTCGAGAGTCCAAATTTTTTGAGCACCACTGCATCCAACTTTTCTTCTTGCATTACCAACGGCACTTCGTATATGCTTGCAACGTCTAGCGACTGCACCACTGCATCGGCATCCACGTTACAGAATACGGCTATTTTTTTACGAAACTCTGTAGGTAGATTTTTTTCTGTCCGCAAAACCAACACATCGGGTTGGACGCCATTTTCCAACAATAATTTTACAGAATGTTGAGTGGGTTTAGATTTTAGTTCCCCCGCGGCCTTTACAAAAGGCACTAAGGTAAGATGAATAAACAAGGCGTTATTTGCTCCCAGTTCGTATCTCAATTGACGCACAGCCTCGATATACGGTAGGGATTCAATATCTCCGACCGTTCCACCGATTTCGGTAATAACGATATCGTATTTTTCATTACTTCCGAGCAGTAAAATACGGCGTTTTATTTCATCCGTAATATGTGGAATAACCTGTACTGTTTTTCCGTTATACTCTCCCTTTCGTTCATTATCAATAACGGTTTGATAGATACGCCCCGTGGTGATATTATTGGCACGCGTGGTATTTATTCCCAAAAAACGTTCATAATGTCCTAAATCCAAGTCCGTAACTGCACCATCTACGGTAACATAACACTCTCCATGCTCATAGGGATTAAGCGTATCTGGGTCAATGTTGAGATAAGGGTCAAGTTTTTGAATGGCGACCGAGAAGCCTCGTGCTTGTAGTAAATTTGCTAATGATGCTGCTACAATTCCCTTTCCGAGTGATGAGACTACACCGCCCGTTACAAAAATGTACTTTGTTCCCATAGAGTTTAAGATGTATTTTTTGAAAAAACAAGTCGCAAAAGTACAAATTTTATTGTGGATAACTCCATTCCCTTTCAAAAATATGCAGTCTTTCAAAAAAAAAGACTTCCTCTAAAAAAACAAGCCTTTTGTTCTTTCTGAAAGGACGAAAAACCTTCTATACAAAGCTCCCAAAACTTATTGACCACACAACGTGTGATTTCGTTTTCGTGCCTCTCTTGGGTTCAAAAAAGGCATTGTTCTGGATGATTATTTTTTCTCCCCAGAATATATACCTACATTTACCCTCGACTAACAAAGAACTCAATGAAAAACACAAGCAATA
>JBOFDL010000034.1:0-23095 GCA_051646985.1 Bacteroidales bacterium
AGTTTCCTCCTTTTTCGTATTGCATCATTCCTGACATCAATTGAATGCCTACGCCTACAAAACCAATGGCAATAGCTGTAAGGGCTGTAAACTTATAGCCTTTTTTCTTCAAAAAGATACCCGCTGGCAAGCCCATAAACAAATAGGCAAGAAAGTTCGCAAAATTACCTAATTGCGACATCCAGTTTTGAATGCCATCTTGGTTTTTTACAATTACCCCTAATGGATTGGATAGCCCTGTAACAAAGGATATCATTGCAAATAAAGCAAACATCATTGCAATTGGCAGTACATTATTTTGTTGTTTTGTTGTCATTACTTAAAATAAAAAAATGGTTGTTATTTACTATTTGAATTTGACCGCTAATTTAATACATTTTTTGATAAAACAGTTTCGTTTTGGATTATTAAAAATAATAACTCTATCCATTTTACTTTATTTTGAGAAAATTTGAACGAGAGGAGTATTTTTATTTCAAACTAAATTGCCCTTCTCCTGCCAAAATATTATCAAAATAAACCTCTATACTATACATACCTTTATCAATTTTTGAGTCTTGTATATCTACATAAATACAAGTTTCAAGATCAATATTTTGATAATCAACTTCTCGCTTCGAAGAGTACTCTATTTCATTTCCTTTTCGCAATTCAATAATCCCACTCTCTGCAGTTTTCAGCAATTCCTTGCTTGGTGTTATAATTCGCACATAAACAAAACGTTGCCCTGCTGTAGCAATAGAGTTTTCACTAATAATGCAGCATGTCTTGATTTTTTTAGTACGAGATGCTCTCTCGGTATCTTTATCTCGACTATTAAGTCCAATTGCATTAATATTTCGCACTCTGACTTGTGCTCCCTTTTCTACTTGCGAGAATAAATTTTGTTTCTCTTTCGCAAGTTTTTGATTTGCTTCTCTTGAGGCACTCAAATTTTGCTTTACTTCTCTATTTTCAGCAATTAAATTTTGGCTAAGTGTATTAAGTGAGTCTATTTGATGAATATAATGACGCATAATTGTGCGGAGCGTGTTTGCCTCTGCCTCATAGCGGCGAATTTCTGCTACTTGATTCTGCTCCATCTGCCGAACTTTATTAAGCAAACTTCTAATTTTTTCTTTTTCTGCATTTATTTCTACTTGTATCTCTTGATTCTTACTCACCACAGTCTCATATTCGTTCAGCATTTTTTGCAAATTGTCAGAAATACTATCTCTCTCTGTCTCTATTTGTTCATTCAATTCGCTCCACTCTGTTGATACTTGTATATGCCAAAATGTTAAACCGCCCAATACAATTAACAATAAGAAAATAATCAATTTATAAACTGCAAGTGGGTTTCTTTTTTTTTCAATCTCTTCCATAATGTATTAAATTTAAGTTATTTATAATTTCTAAAAGACTCTGTAATTTTACTTGGTTAGTGTTCTAAAAATTTCCTCTAATGGCTTTTCGTGCACTTGCATTTTTATAATCGTGTATCCTTTATTTACCGATAACTGAAAAAGCAATGGTCGAATATCTTGTTGAGTCATTGAGGTTATAAAGTAGTTTTTACTGGTTGTTTTCTGAACATTTTCAATATTTGGAATTTGCTCAAAAATACTTTCCTCAATAACATCTGCAAACTCAATTTCTATGATTCGTTTTTGCGCTTCATTCTGACGTCTTACATCTTGTGGGGTACCATGCGCCACAATACTTCCTTGCTTAATAATCATTACTTGCTGACAAACGGCCTCTACCTCCTGCATAATATGAGTAGATAGAATGACCGTTTTTTCTTTGCCAATTTCCATAATTAGCGATCGTATAGTAAGCAGTTGATGAGGGTCTAATCCCGCGGTAGGTTCATCCAAAATTAATATACTTGGGTTATGCAATAAGGCTTGTGCAAGCCCCACGCGTTGACGATAGCCTTTCGAAAGTTGTCCTATTTTTTTATGCTGCTCATCTCCTAATCCAACAAGTTCGACGAGTTCGGCAACTTGCTTGTCTGAAGATTTCGGCAATTTATATACATCTGTCAACAATCGCAGATACTCTTTTACATAGAGGTCTAAATACAATGGATTATGCTCTGGCAGATAGCCTATCATTCGACGAATTTCAAGAGAATGCTTTGCAATATCCAACTCATTAATAAACACCTCTCCCGATGAAGGAGGAATAAATCCAGCAAGAATTTTCATCATAGTTGATTTTCCTGCACCATTCGGACCAAGCAACCCAATCACTTGTCCTTGTCCTACTTCAAATGAAATATGATTAAGTGCTATTTGCCCTCCGTAAATTTTGGAGACATTTACAACTTTAATAGACATCGCAATAAAGGTTGGTTAACTGAAAAATTATCAAAATTAATGAAAATTGTACTATTGGCTTAGAAAAATTAATTTTTATCTCAATCTCACTTGTAATGGAAAATTTAATCGCGCGACGGTTCTTGCCACATAATTCTCCCATTGCTCCATAGATAAAGCAATACTATCACTGCCCCATACTGCTCCACTATAATAAGTAATAGGTTCATCCATATTATAATTTGCAATTGCAAGTACGCGATCTTCCTGTATCTTAGCCTCTTGCATTCGATTAATTGTAGGCATCACAATAGCACTATGAATAGTTGCTCCCTCTTGCATTATGTCAACATTTTGTGTGTGAACAATATAACCTTTTGATATGTTTAATATTGGAATATGGCTGTTTTTTGATTTCCCTCCTTTATAGTTTAATTCAATATCAGCAGCAACAGGCATTGTTTTTGCCCCCACAAACATTTCCGTAATACTATTAAAACACTCATTTGCATCAAGCGAAATACGACGCTTTTCAACAGCAAGTTCTCCTTCTATATCTATAGGGGGATATGTAAGTTCAAAACTTATACGTATTGCCCCACTATCAAGAAGTTTTGAAATAGCAAATCCACTGTTTAATATCAAATTATTATCAATATAGGGTGCTAAAGAACTCGAGGCTAATATACATTGAAAACTATTATCAACTATATCACAACTATCTGACAAACAGAAATTATCAATGCTATTATTCGATTTTAAAGTTCCCATTGCATAGGTCCGATATACAATATTATTATTCCCCCACAAAAAACCTTCTTTAGTTTTTTTAAAAAAACGCGTCGATGAATTTTGAGAATACTTCGTATTTGCTTTTTTCCTTTTGCTAATACTGTAAAGAGTCTTACCGTTTGCAGGGACTCTTACTTGAAATATAAGCGACTGCGGCTCTTTTTCTCCTTTATAAAGAAGTTGAGTAATAAGTGACGTTCCTTGATCATCAAGAACACACAGTTCATCAGGGTGTATGTTAGGCAGAACTCTCTCAATAGCCGCCCATTCAATTTCAACAGTTTCGTTAATTCGCTCAAAATCAAGAGGGTTAAAAACACTTACTTTAAGATTAATAAAATTTTGACATGAACTAAGAAATAAAAGGCTAGCAAAAAGAATTAAAAGTCTGTTCATGACAGTAAGTTTTATTTGATAAAAGTAAAATGATATGATAACACAGAACATATTACGTACTGGTAATAGTGAAACATTTGAAAACTATCAGCTCCAGTATTGCGAATACGAAATTCGTAGTTGAAGCTCTTTCATTATTGTTTGATTTGTCCAATTTTGTTCAATACTTCCGTTAATTCATCTGGCTTTTGTGTTCCTATAAGTAATTTTTGGTTGTATGCAAACTCAAGTTACACCCCTTTGTCTCCTGAAACATTATAGGCTTTGCCTTTTCCAAAAAGGCCAAATCGCAAACCCCAACCACCATATTCTGTCAATAGCAAGTATTGTCTAGCGAATGATTTTGTCAAACTATTCCAAGAATAATATTTAACCTTTAAGGGAAATGGGAAAAAGCGAACATAGATTCCGTCTTTTTTATAGTTGTGTCAAGGCGAAAATTCATAAACAAAAATGTCAAAGCAATAGTTAGCCCTGTCGTTATTAAAAGTAAGACGCAACTCATAGGCTTGTGCCAAATTGTTGTCCTCCGAATACTTGTTTAAATGTTCCAAATAAAAAAAAACCATTAACTCCAAACAGAATTAACCATAACCACCATTGCTTAAATCTTTGTCTTTCCGTAAAGAATATTTCGTTATCCATTGTCTGTTTTCTGTTTTAACTTTCGGGTTACGATGGTCATACCATAATCGTAACCTAGCGGAGATACTTCTTTTTTTTCCCTCGAAGTAAGTGCATTCCAATAAATATTATTAAAAGAAGGGTTCCAGAAAAATAAGCTATATGCCGTTCAATATTTTTCCGCAAGGTATTAATACCTAGACTCAGCAAATCTTGCTTCAACTCGTTTATATTTGGAATATCTCTATAATTCCACTTTCCAATAATTGTGCCTCGATAAAGAAGCATTAAGCCTGGATGCGCTCTTACCATTGACTTGAGTGTTGTTTCATCAGTACTAGCAAATTCAAAATTCAAATTATTCTTCGCCACAAAATCACTTGCATAACCTTGTGTTGATGCCGTAAGACCCAAAAATGTATATGCTTGATTTTTGGCAAATATTGAAATTGCTTTAATACTATCTAATTTTGAGGCATTTACCTTCTCCAATTTAGGTGCAACAAGTAAGAAAACATAATCCTTATTAAGAATTTGTTCCGTAATATCGCCATCTGTCGGATGAGATATAGAAAAATTATAGATGGGCGGGACATAACCTTGCTTAACTAATTTTGATTTGCTATCAACAAATACCCAAGTACTGTCTTGCCAAGGGAAATTTGTATCTGAGAATTCTTGCCTTTTTCCATCTTTTTCATAAATCAGAACTGTACTATACTCACTTTGAACTGCCCCCTCTGGGACAGTCATTGCATTCGAAATATTTTGTCCAAGATAATAGGGCATAAAATCGAAGATAGGTAAATGTTTATAACTGTTCCACGAAATCCAAAACACACCACAAAAGAAGCATACAACATATGTCCACTCTACAGTAAGTGATGTAAAACAATTAATTTTATTTCGATAGTTAAATAATACCAAAGTTGGCACCATCATAATAAGATTTTTTGTAAATGTTGCCCAATTACTAAGGGTGATTGCATCTCCAAAGCATCCACAGTCTGGCACTAAATCAAGTAAGGCCAAAAAGAAGGTAAGAATTGTAAAAAACAACATAAAAATGAGAAGGGCCCAGGATGTTACCTTGGGACGAATTTTCATAATTAGACAAAGTCCAATTACCAATTCTGCCGCCGCGAGCAAAATACCAAAGAATAGGGAATAATTTCCAAGCGAGGCTAATCCAAAAGCATCAAAATAGTCTCCAAATTTATATGCTGAACCAAGTGGATCAATGGCTTTTACGAAGCCTGAGAAAATAAAAATAACGCCCATAGTAAGGCGAAATAAAGAGAGCATAAAATTTATCAAAATAGTCATATTTTTTTTCAATTATAATTGTATATATTTTTTAATTTGCTCAAAAATGCTTTGCGGGGGGCGCATTTTATGTTCTTTTACTCCACAGTCAATAACGTGAAATTGATTATCTAAGATAGCCTGCTCGAGATACATTTGGCGCACTCTTTGTTGTAAGGATAGACTATTTTCGTGAATATCTTCTTTCCCTTGTAAATATTCTCGTTCAGGAGTATTACGAATTTCTTGCAATTTTTTTTGTGTAAATGAAAATGGCACATCTAAAAATAGATTGTATTGTGGTTTTGGAATACTAAAATGCTTGTACTCCAAAGTCAAAATCCAATCTCGTAATGCATTACGTTCATTTTTCTCGAAGAGTTTGGCACATTGAAATGCAATATTAGAGTACACATATCTATCAACAATCACACATTTCCCTTCTGTTAGCCAGTTGTTAATTTGCATTGCTGCGGCACGTCTATCTTCGGCATAAATCAAGGCGACAAGATAAGGATTAACCTCCTCCATTTTTCCTAAATCCCCTCGTAAAAATTTCGCAATTAACTCTCCCCAAACTTCTGTTTTAATTCGAGGAAAATGTAGAAATTCTGCTACAATATTTTTGCTCTGCAAATACTGTATAAGCAGTTGCACTTGAGTTGACTTCCCCGCACCATCGAGCCCTTCTATAGCAATGAAATTCATAATAAGTAGTAACTTTGATATCGCAAATTTAATAGAATGATTGCAAAAATGGAAATAGCAGACAGTTTTTCACATAAAAAAACGCTTCTTCGATGTGGCTCACATATAATTGATTTTTCAGTTCCCAAAATAATGGGCATCTTAAATATTACCCCTGACTCATTTTTCAGAGGAAGTCGATGTTCTGATGCTGATAAAATTATTGCACGCACGCATCAAATGCTAAGTGATGGTGTTGACATCATTGATATAGGAGCCTACTCATCTCGCCCTAATGCAAGTCCTCTTTCTGAAGATGAGGAATTGTCTAGGCTACTTCCTGCCTTGAAGTTAATTAAAACTCATTTCCCATTTGCATTAATTTCTGTTGACACATTTCGAGCCAATATAGTTCAGCGCATTGTCGCAGACTTTGGTGCAATTATTGTAAATGATATTTCATGTGGCGAAGCGGATAAAAAAATGCTTACAACTGTTGCGAAATTCAACCTACCCTACGTTGCTATGCATATGCGAGGGACACCTCAAAATATGCAGCAACAAACGATATATCCAAACGGGATTATCACAGAGGTAATCTATTATCTTTCGCAACGCCTTGAATTACTTTTTTCTCTTGGTATTGCTGATGTGATAATTGACCCAGGATTTGGCTTTGCAAAAACGACAGAGCAGTCCTTTGAAATGCTAGCAAATTTATCTAAATTTAACTTTTTTCAATTACCTTTGCTCATCGGAATTTCTCGTAAATCAATGATAAGTAAAACTTTAGATATTGCATCAGAAAATGCTCTTAATGGTACAACAGCACTACATATGTGGGCATTGCAACAGGGGGCAAATGTTTTACGAGTACATGATGTGAAAGAAGCGGCCGAAAGCATAAAGATTTATCAACGAATAAAACAATATCAATCTTAACTTAATGCAGATATGTTTGAGATTCGCTTTCTAGACATTTTAGATATTATATTAGTCGCTACTTTATTTTATCAAATCTACAAATTAATTCGAGGAACGGTAGCCATTAATATCTTTCTCGGCATATTTTTTCTATATGTACTTTGGCTAATTGTAAAGGCTCTTAATATGGAATTGCTTGGAGCCATTTTAGGACAAGTTTTGGGAGTAGGTGTATTAGCATTATTCATTGTTTTTCAGCAAGAAATCCGAAAATTTTTACTCTATATTGGCACACAATACTCGCATCGAAAATTTTCTCTTAGTCATTTTTTTTTACGAAAGCGAGAAAGCCTTGCAAAGATAATTGATATTGGTGCAATTATAAAGGCAGTTCGTAATATGTCTGACAATAAAACAGGAGCATTGATAGTAATTGAACGCAGTACTTCACTCTCAAGTTATGCTGATACAGGAGATAAGTTAAATGCACAGTTGAGTAATCGCCTTCTTGAGAATATATTTTTCAAAAATTCTCCTCTGCATGATGGAGCTGTAATTATTGTAAAGAATAAAATTTATGCTGCACGTTGCGTACTCCCCTCATCCGACAATACAAAACTCCCTGCTCACTATGGGATGCGCCACCGAGCAGCATTAGGAATTTCAGAAAATAGCGATGCAGTGGTAGTCGTGGTGTCTGAAGAAACTGGTAAAATTTCATTTGTTGCGCAAGGAGTTATTCAGGCAAGTATCTCTAGTTTAGAACTGAAAAGGATTTTGGAGCAAACATTGATGTAGGTATCTCTATTTTGACTCAATCATTTTTTGAAAAGCCTTTCAAATCTCTTGGAAACTACTATCTTTGTGGAAATTTAGAAGCAATGCAAGATAAAAAGATACATATTGATAGTATTGACCTAAAAATACTCACTCTGCTTATCAAAAATGCTCGCACTTCATTTTTAGAAGTTGCTCGTGAATGTGGTATCTCTGGAGCTGCCGTTCATCAACGTGTTAAAAAACTAGAGGACAATGGGGTTATTCAAGGATCACGAATGTTAATACGCCCTCGAAAAGTAGGACTTGATATTTGTGCATTTGTTAGTATCAAGGTCTCTCGCCCAGATGCATTAAATTTAACTATTGAAGCTTTGCGTAAAATGCCCGAAGTTGTAGAATGTCATTTTGTCGCAGGAGGATTTTCACTTTTGGCAAAATTATATTGCCATAATAATGAACATTTAATGAATGTTCTTGTAAATCAAATACTTCATATTGACGGGGTATTTGATACCGCAACCTCAATTTCTTTAGAGGAGGTTATCAATCGTGAGCCTCATCTAAAAATGTCCACAAAAAGTAAGGGATTTCGTTAGGAAATACTGCAATCGCAAATCGCCATTTTTAATTAGAAATCTGAAAACTCCACATTGTATTTGCTAAGTTATGAAAACTATGCCAACATTACATTACCTATTAATAAATACTGGTTTTATTAAGTTTTTGAGTTAATTCTTCCAAGAAAATCAAATAAATCTAGATTTTTCGTTAAGCCACGTTTTTTAGTAATTGTCGAGCAAAAAAATGAACGACCTCTACATTAACAGAATTTCCTAACTGTTTATATGCAATACGGTCATTAGGATGTAGAGTATATGAATCCGGAAAACTTTGTAGGCGAGCTGTTTCTCGTGGCGTTAATCGGCGACGTAACTTGCCAACAATAGAGGTTTGTGTTATGGCGACTAGTGCAGGGAAATAGGTGGCTTTTTTTATTCGTACTCCAGAAGGACGAAGTTGTAAAATATGCTCCCAGATATCAGGAATCCCATTACTACCAACTTGCCACTCCAACTTAGCCTTTGAACCTGTAAAACTCGCCTCGCCACTACATTTTTTACTCCATTTATCAATGAACATCTTATTTTGTTCATATAGATTGCGATTGCGCAAGATAATCGAACGTTTCCAATCTGGCAAATTATCTAATCCCTTCCTACGGTTTTCTTCCGAAAATTCCTCAAACCAAACGGGAAATGTTGGAAGTGGAGTTTTTATATTTTTGATAAAATCATTCCACAAATCAATTACTCGAATTTCTTTATCTGAAAGAGTATAATTAGAAAGATTGGGTACATTATTACTTGCATCTAATATTTTTTCTGCAGTACACTCTACTTTTTCTATTGGGGTTATAAAATGCATATTGCGCTGTGCAATATCTTTACGTTGACAAAGGATAAAAACTCTTTCTCTAAACTGAGGAATCCCTAAAAGGTGTGGGCTAAAAATAATGGGTTCTTCTGGAAAAATATATCCCAAACCTTTTAATTCTTCCTTTACAATTCGCCAAGTATTACCATTATCATGACCTACAAGATTTCTAACATTTTCAAGCATCAAATATGCAGGAAAATGCTCTTTCACAATGCGAATAATATCAAAAAATAATGTTCCCCTAGCATCTACCATTCCTTCTCGTTTTCCCGCTTTTGAAAAGGCTTGACATGGAAATCCTGCACACAATACATCATGAGTAGGAATTGTTTTTTCATCCACCAAGGTAATATCTCCCATGGGTTCAATTCCGAAATTACTCTTATACACAAAGCGACACTGTGGATCAATATCTGAGGCAAAAACACACTCTCCTCCCAAGCGAGAAAGCGCAACGTGAAAGCCTCCTAAACCACAAAATAAATCAATAAACTTAAATTTTTTCATTATTATTTAATAGAAACTCTGCCAACAAAAAATCCATTGGCGAAGTAATTTTTATATTTTCAATATTTCCACTCACAATACTTATCGTATGCCCTGCACTCTCTATCACAGAAGCATCATCTGTAAATGACTCATTAAACTCTTGATTATAAGCACTTTTAATTATGTCTAATGCAAATACCTGAGGCGTTTGTACGACAACAAAACGACGACGATCAACAGCTACTGTTTTATCATTAATTCTCTGTCTCAAACTATCTATCACAGGAATTACAGGAATTGCAGCTCCAGACTTCTCTGCCCTTGTAAAACACGATGTAATCGTCTCAAAACTTACCAAAGGACGCACTGCATCATGTACTGCAACTAATGTATTTTCTTGTACTGGAATTGCACGAAGCCCATTTTTAACAGATTCAAAACGGGTACAACCTCCTTGAACAACGATAATATTTTGTGCTTTTTTATAATTTTCAATCTCTTGTCTTAAACTCATAAACTGCTGTGGTAGCACAACTATGAAAAGCATCTGCTTGTCATAAGTCAAGAATTTGTCAACAGAATGTATAAGTAATGATTTTCCTAAAAGAGGTAAAAATTGCTTAGGAGTAGAACCTCCAAAGCGCAGCCCGCTACCCCCTGCCACAATAATGGCACAATTTAAAGACATCGCAAAGCAGTGTATCTAAAGAATCGCCTCTTTTTTATAGGGCTTTATCTTTTTTCTAGTAGAGTAATCCCCTTCGTCCTCCATTAGCACCCCTTGTCCATTTTCATCTAAATACTGAACTTTAGGAGTATTGTCCTCCTTATTGGATTTCGTCGTATTTTGTTGTTTTCTAGCAGGTTTTGTTGTTTTTGCTTGAGGCTTCTTTTCTACTGATGGTTTCTCCGATTTTGATTCCACAATTTTGGTGTTCTTTTTTACTGTCTTCGCTTCTTGTTTTAGCAATTCCTTTTTTAACTCTTTCTTTTGGGATTCTTCCTTTAAAGAGGATGAAATAGTGGACTTTTCTTGTTTCGTTGACAACGGAACTGTTGTAGATGACTGTTTGATTGTTGGAGATGATTTATGGACTGTCGACGAAGATTTAGCTTCCTTTTTTGGTTCTACCTTTGGAGTTTTTTTATCTTCATTTAAGTTTGATGATACAGTGGTTTTCTCTCCACTCTTTGTTGGCTGTGCCTTTGTAGATGATTTTTTGAGAGCAGATGATTTAGTATCTGCTTGCGAAGCGTTACTATTTTGTTTTGAGACCTCCTTCTTTGATTCTACCTTTGAATTCTTATCTCCTCCCTTTGGACTTGACGATATAACTACTTTTTCTCCATTCTTTGATTTTTGCACTTTTTTCTCAGGCTGTTTTTTGGCAGAAGACATCTCAATTTTATTCTTTAACGATTTATCTTCCTTACTTACATTTAACGATTTTTTGCTGTTTTTTGGATTTGACGATGCAGAGCATTTTACTGCTTCTGGCATTTTAGTTATTGTAGTATCTACTTGATTTGCATTAATAAGAGTATCTGAAATTTTCCTTGAAGAGTCTGCTGCAGTTTCTATATTTTTTATTGTTAAATTAAGAATATTATTCAACTTCAGATGCTCATTTTCTTGCTTTTTCTTTGTATAATAGACAAATGCAAAAAGCAATATCGATACAGTTATTAAAATTCCAACAACAATTTTTGATGTTTTTTTTTCTTTATATTTCATAAGGTTAATTATTTTATTGTGAATTTATTCTTTGTATTCATTCAAACCAGCAATATTATCGACAGGTTATTAACGTCGCAAAGGTATAAAACTTTTAGAACCAAAACAAATCTTATTAACAAGTTTTTGACAGCGCAAAATGATAATTAATTTTTATACTTGATGTTTTCTTATTTTTAGAACTTACCTTTGCGGAAACATTAAAGTGAGCGCAGCTATATTTATATGACAGAAGCATTAAATTCTCGAAAAAAAACTCCAAAAGACAACTCTATTGACATTGCATTAACATTGGGAAAACTTCCTCCGCAAGCTATTGATTTAGAAGAAGCAGTATTGGGAGCAGCAATGCTTGAAAAAGAAGTAGTAGAAGAGGTAATGGATATGCTATCCTCAGAGAGTTTCTATAAAGATGCACATAAAAAAATCTTTACGGCTATTGCAAACTTAAGTGCGAACTCTGAACCCATCGATATTTATACCGTCACACAAGAATTGCGCCGCATGTCAATACTTGAAGAAGTAGGCGGAGCCCACTATCTTTCATCGCTAACGCTCAGAGTTGGCTCTGCTGCAAACATTGAATACCATGCACGCATTATTGCCCAAAAACATATCCAGCGAGAACTTATTCGTGTATCAAGCGAAATCCAACGAAAATCTTTTGAGGATAGTACTGATGTACAAGATTTAATGGATCAAGCTCAACACGAAATTTTGAAGCTTGGAGAGAGAAATATAAGACGTGAAGCCCTACCTGTTGCCACTGTAGCTGACAAGGTAATGAGGCATATTGAAGAATTAAGTAAAAGAAAAGAAGAATTTAGTGGTGTCGAATCTGGATTTCAAGCTCTAGATAGAATTACGCAAGGTTGGCAAAAATCAGATTTAATCGTTATTGCAGCACGTCCATCAATGGGAAAAACAGCTTTTGTAGTCTCTATGGCTCGCAATATGGTTCTTGAGTTTAATCGCCCTATTGCCTTTTTTTCGCTCGAAATGTCAAGTGAACAATTGGTTACACGTCTATTTATGTCTGAAAGTGGAATTAGCGGCGAATTACTGCGAAGTGGAAAACTTGATAATGAACAAATGAAGCACCTTGGGCGAAGTATCAATGCCCTGATGACTGCTCCTATGTTTATTGACGATACACCAAGTTTAAATATTTACGAATTTCGGACAAAAGTTCGTCGACTCTACGCCACACAAAATATTCAATGTGTTATTGTAGACTATCTTCAAATTATGACAGGACCTCCTGATTTACGTGGCTCTCGAGAACAAGAAGTTGCTGCAATTTCTCGTTCTCTCAAAGCAATTGCTAAAGAATTAAATATCCCGATTATCGCACTTGCTCAATTAAATCGTGCTAATGAGAGTCATTCTGGAGGTAATAAACGCCCTGGATTAAGCAATTTACGTGAGTCTGGGTCTATTGAACAAGATGCTGATATTGTTGCCTTTATACATCGCCCAGAGTATTATGGCATGTTGGAAGACCCAGACACTGGTGCAGATTTAAAAGGTGTTGCCGAAATTATTATTGCAAAACATCGTAATGGAGCAGTTGGCGACATCCAACTACGCTTTGTTAAAGAGCAAGCTAAATTTACGAACTTAAACGATGCCGAATTAGATGCTATTGCTCCAGCAGCAACTATTCCGTCAAGAATGAACGCTCAAGCATCATCTTTTACAAATGAGGATGTAATAAATAATAATTTTTTAACAGGAGGAATTACAGGAAACTCAACCGATTTTGACCCCTCTCAAAACACAGAAAAGGCCCCTTTTTAACAACCTCATTTTTTTATTTATAATAAAATGTCTAGCAAAAAAAATTATGCTGAAACGCCGATGATGCGCCAATATAATGAATTTAAAGTAAGGTATCCTGATGCCCTACTTCTTTTTCGTGTTGGTGATTTCTATGAGACTTTTGGCGAGGATGCAATAAAAGCCTCTCAAATTCTAGGGATAGTACTAACACGTCGAGCCAATGGAGCGGCGGCTTATGTAGAATTAGCAGGATTTCCTCATCACGCTATTGATACTTACTTACCAAAACTTGTGAGAGCAGGACAACGAGTTGCTGTATGTGACCAATTAGAAGACCCTAAATTAGCAAAAGGAATTGTAAAACGTGGGGTTACTGAACTTATTACCCCAGGCATTACGACCAACGATCATGTTTTACAGCATCGCGAGAACAACTTTTTAGCATGTCTACATATTGCAAAAGAAAATATTGGGATTGCCTTTCTAGATCTCTCAACCGGAGAATTTTGTATAAGTGAAGGAAGCGTTGATTATATAGACAAACTACTAACTAACTTTGCGCCTAAAGAAGTTGTTTATCAAAAAGGCTTAGAGGGAGAATTTATTGAAAACTTTGGTGTAAAACATTACACTTATCGACTTGATGACTGGGCTTTTAGTCAAGATGCAGCGTATGAAAAATTACTCTCCCATTTTCAAGTGCCATCCTTGAAAGGCTTTGGAGTACAAGACTTGAAAGCAGGAATAGTCGCTGCAGGAGCCGTATTACACTACCTAAAACTCACCCAACATACACACCTCAAGCATATAGCACAACTTGCTCGACTAGATGAAAATCGCTATGTATGGTTGGATAAATTTACAATGCGGAATCTCGAATTATTTACAACTACAAATGAGAATGCTCATACACTTATCAGTTGTATCGATCGCACTGTTTCTCCTATGGGAGCACGTTTACTCCGCAGATGGCTAGCACTGCCTCTCAAAGAAGTCCAGCAAATCAATGCACGATTAGATGTAGTACAACAATTTTTAGAAAATCAAAAACTTACAGAGGAACTTTTAAGTTATATTCGACAAGTAGGTGATTTGGAGCGCCTTATTTCAAAGGCCTCGGTTGGTCGCATTAACCCTCGCGAAATGGTGCAATTAGGCGTTTCTCTTCGTGCGATAGAGCAAATTAAAGAACGTTGTACGAATTTAGGCGAGAGTAATTTTACTCGTATTGCAGAGCAATTAAATCCTTGCATTTCTATCTGTCAAAATATTGAAACGCAAATACTAAGTGAACCTGCAAGTGCCATTGGGAAAGGTTCCGTAATTGCCCCCAATGTAAACGAAGAACTTGATGAATTATGCAAAATTCACCGCAGTGGAAAAGAATACTTACTCGAACTACAACAAAAAGAGGCTGACAATACAGGCATTCCATCACTAAAAATTAGTTACAATAATGTATTCGGATACTTTATTGAAGTGCGAAACACTCATAAAGATAAAGTTCCACAGACCTGGATACGCAAACAAACCCTTACAACCGCAGAGCGATACATAACTACAGAATTGAAGGAATATGAGGAAAAAATATTAGGTGCTGAAGATAAAATATTACAACTCGAACACCAAATTTTCTCTAGCCTAGTTCTAGGAATGTTAGAATACATTGCACCGATCCAACACAATGCTGCCTTAGTAGCAGAACTTGACTGTTTACAATGCTTTGCACATCTTGCCAAAGAGCGCAACTATTGCCGTCCACAGTTAACACAAGATACAAATTTGATTATTACAGAAGGACGACATCCGGTAATAGAAACATTACTTCCAATAGATTCCCCTTATGTAGCAAATGATGTAATACTAAATCATAGTGACCAGCAAATTATAATTCTCACAGGCCCTAATATGTCCGGAAAATCTGCACTCTTACGACAAACTGCACTCATTGTACTAATGGCACAAATGGGATGCTATGTACCTGCGAAAGAGGCCATTATTGGAGTTGTAGATAAGATTTTTACTAGAGTAGGAGCATCCGATAATCTTTCCCAAGGTGAATCTACCTTTATGGTCGAAATGCAAGAAGCTGCAAGTATTTTAAATAATCTATCAGATAGTAGTTTGATTATTCTTGATGAGATTGGACGAGGTACAAGTACTTACGATGGCATCTCAATTGCCCGTGCTATGGTTGAGTATATTCACGAACATCCAACGGCCAAATCAAAAACGCTGTTTGCAACACACTACCACGAATTGAATGAACTTGAAAATGATTTCGAACGTATCAAGAATTACAATATTGCTATACAAGAAGTTAAAAAAAAGGTAGTATTCTTGCGAAAGTTAGTACGTGGTGGCAGTTTACATAGTTTTGGAATTCACGTTGCAAAAATGGCAGGAATGCCTAAAGATGTTATAAGTCGTGCAGAAAATATTTTACAGAATTTAGAAGCCAGCCGTAATACTTCAGTTATTTCAAAGGAAAAGAAAAGTAAAAAGAGCAATATGCAACTTTCATTTTTTGAATTAAATGATCCTTTATTGACAAAAATCCACAAAGAAATACAAAATGTTGATGTGAACAATCTAACACCTATTGAAGCATTAAATAAGTTGAGCGAAATACAAAAAATCTTAACAACAAGTTAACTTTCACTGTTTCTCTAAGCATTTCTTTATTTTCCTTTTAAGGATTTATTCGCAGAAACCAGCTTTAAAGACTTGCATTTTCTATCTTATTTTCGTTTACACGTCCTTAGCTTCAACGAAAGTTTTCTTATATTATCCAAATAAATAAAATCTATCCCTCAAAAGCGAACTAAAAAACTCATTACCTTTGCCTCCGATTTTTTTATATCTAATTAAAATTTAATTGTATCAAATGAAAAGAACCCTGTTTTTTGGAGTGATTAGTTTACTTATAAGTGCTGCAACATGGGCAGAAGATGGACCCAAGCGAATAAGGCTCGGTGTAAAAGGAGGATGGGATGTACACTCAATTCAATACTACAAAGATGCTGACTTTGTAAAGGGGAAAGATGGTTTTCATACAGGATTGATGCTCCGCATCAAAATTCCTCTTGGAATTACCATTCAACCTGAACTATTGTATGGACAAAGAAGAGTGTCAACATTTATTGGCGAGGGCGAAGAATTGAAGCAAGGCGAAGAGTTGAAGCAAAAAGCTCACAATCTTGATATACCTATCAACCTAACTTGGGGAATTGACCTAAAGATAGTACGTCCATTTATTGTGGCAACCCCTTATCTTAGTTATAGATTTAATGATATGAAAACTATAGTGCCTGATGCAGGTAATGGACATATTGAGGATATTAGCGAGTTTAACTATGGCATGGGATTGGGTGCAGGTTGTGAGGTATTTGGCAGAATACAGATAATGGCTCGCCAAAACTTTGGGTTAAGAGATTTAACTAGTAGCCAGTCAAAAGACAGAGTATTTTCTTTATCTCTAGGATTTTTATTCTAGACTCAGTTTTATATCAAAAGCGACTTGTAGTTCTGCTACAGGTCGCTTTTGTTTTATACTATAGTTAAGTTTTGAGTTACTCAATATTTTCCTAAATAGTTCCTCTTAGTTTCGTTTAGCATTCTTGCCATTTCTGCAAAATCCCTATTAACCTCTATAACAATTCGCGGGGCTTGGTATTCTTACTTAATCTATATTATAATATGGAGTAGCAAATTGATAAAGATTGTAATTGCTATCAAAAAATAGACAAAACTTATCTTATAGACTTTGGCGATTAAACTAAAAAAACTTATCTACTTGTAAACAAATAGATAAGTTTTAAGACTAAATGAAGTTATTTACCACTTGCTAGTCCTCAAATGGAGTAGCATCTGGCAATTGTGCGTTTTCGATGTGATTTTTGATAGCAGACTCATTAATATCATCACCTTGACCAGAGTGCATAAACATACTAGCAATTAAACTTAATATCAACACGCTAAAGGCAAGTGTCCACGTTGATTTTTCTAAAAAATCGGCTGTCCTACGCACTCCTAAAACTTGATTAGGCGAAGAAAAATTGGCGGCTAAACCTCCTCCTTTCGAATTTTGTACTAAAACAACTAAAATCAGCAATATGCTTACTATTAGGATTAAAACGGTAAGAAAATAATACATAACAAATTAAAATTTATGTTTGTTGCATTGTAACTTGCGATATGTCCGAAAAACGGCTTGCAAAGTAAGCTTTTTTTTCTGGATAAAGCAAACTCAACTGTGTATATATTTCTTCTGCTTCTTGTATTAAACCTTGTTTAAGATATATTTCGGCGAGTGTTTCCGTAACGAATGCTTTATCTTCTTTGGGTTCACACGGGGAATTTTCATTTTTAGAATTATCTGTTGTCAAAGATTTTTCTTCGGGTTTCATCGGATCTGAGGCAGAGAATATACTACTCGAGGAGTGTTTAGAGGGAATAACTTCAATTAATTCAAACCCATCATTAGGGATAATTTCTTCGGGTTCTTTTGGTTGAATATTGGAGGGGACAATAAATGGAAGCCTCTCTATAGGTTTAACCTTGCTTAGATACTCCTCAAAACTTTTGCTATTCGGAATGTGTAAAACTGCTTGATTCAGTTGTGCCTCAAAATCGGCATGATTCAGTTGCTTCATTCCCTTTAGCAAAGCAATACGCGCGGTAGTAAACCACGGAGATTGCTCAAGTAGTCGTAGAAGTTGATTTACTTGTGTGGGAGTACATGGATTATTTATCTCAAGTATATGTTGTAGTGTTGTTGCGGTCACGTTTATTACCAATTTGTTGCGGCTGCGTTAAATATATCTTCCATTAGTTTTTCTACGACAATATCAACCAATTCTGGTTCTACTTCTGCCAAACTCCGTTGACTATCATAGTCTTCAAATTGTGAAAAGGATTTATCAAAACTTTGTGCAGCGTCAATTTTATTAACAAATTTCACACGTACCGAAATAGTAAGTCTATTTTGAGCGGCAATTTCTCCTGCAGTAATTGCCTGTGGAACAACTCCATATCCAGTAATTTGTCCTTCAAATGCAAAATCTCCATCATAATCTACTTGGTGCAAGCGAGTGCCTGTTAGGAATTTCATTTTGAGGGCTTCCGTAAAGTTAGGACTCAAAGTAGGATTTACCAAAGGTGCCAAATTAGAAAAATGCTGGACACTAAATGTTTTTGCATCAGGAGAGATAGATGCACCAGAAAAGGAGTATTTAAAAGTACAACTCGCACTTAGAGCAAGGATAATTCCTTGAGCAAGTACTAACTTGTATATAATTGTTTTACTCCAAATCATATTCTTTAATTTTACGGTATAATGTACGCTCTGAAATGCCTAATTCTTGAGCGGCAATTTTGCGCTTACCTCTGTGTTTCTCTAGAGCTCTTTGGATTAATTCTTTTTCTTTATCGTTGAGCAATAGCGACTCATCATGCAATTCTTTGGCTTCTACAACTTGTGAAGTATCATTGTGAAGTTGTATTGCTGTTGTACTTGAATTTGTTAGAACATCGGAAGTGTATGATAGATTTGTTGGAGCAGAGTTGGAGATAGGCATTGCAACAGGTTCTCCATTCATCAATGCCGCCACCAATTTTTTAAGGTCATTTACATCACTCTTCATGTCAAAGAGTATTTTATACATAATTTCTCGTTCAGACGAAAAATCACTCTGTGATGTGGATGAGTTTGAAGGCGATGTTGTATGATATAAAGTTGGTAAAAGTTGATTTTCGGGTAAATATAAACGCAGAGTTTCTTCACTAATTTCACGCTCTGATTCGATGATAGAGATTTGCTCTGTAATATTTTTAAGTTGACGAATATTACCTGGAAATGCATAATTTTCTAACAGAATACGGGCTTTAGTTGAGAGTTGTAAACTTGGCATCTTATACTTTTCTGCAAAATCGGCTGAAAATTTACGAAATAGGAGAAAAATATCCTCTTTACGATTACGCAGTGGTGGCATATTAATTGGGACTGTGTTGAGGCGATAATATAAATCTTCTCTAAATCGGCCACTTTGTATTGCTTGTGGCAAATTAACATTGGTGGCTGCAATAACACGAACATTAGTTTTTTGCGTTTTTGATGAACCAACTTTATAGAATTCCCCTGTTTCCAACACTCGCAATAGACGAACTTGCGTAGAAAGGGGTAATTCTGCTACTTCATCTAGAAAAAGTGTACCACTATCTGCCACTTCAAAGTATCCTTTTCGAGTTTCATGTGCTCCTGTAAATGAGCCTTTTTCATGTCCGAATAACTCTGAGTCAATTGTTCCTTCCGGAATTGCACCGCAGTTAACAGCAAAATATGCTCCATGTTTACGATGACTATTTTGATGAATAAGTTGAGGAAAAACCTCTTTCCCTACTCCACTTTCGCCTGTAATAAGGACAGAAAGATCTGTTGGAGCAACTTGACAAGCAATATCCAAGGCGCGCAAAAGAGTTGGATTATTACCTATAATTCCAAAGCGCAGTTTAATTTGTTGAATATCCATTGCCATTATTCAGAGAAATATTTGCCATACAGAAACCCTTCACTTACAAAAGAAAGCAAGGCTTGCAAAAGTAAAAATTTAATTTATACTTAACAATATACTACTCCTATGTTTTACTAAGTTTAATAATCACAACACAAATGCCTTTTCAAAAGGCATCTTTGCTTCTTTTAACATATCCTAATTTTAGGCTCAAATAATCCAAAAATTACTCTGACATATTAAATATCTAGCCTTATACATCTTCAAAATTAACTCTAATAAAAAAAATTGTTTTTACATTTACATCCTCAATTAAATATTGCCGACGACAATGCACTGCGTATGCAATCAATAAACCAATTGACGAAAATAGGAGTGATGTTGTAAGATTATGAAAAATTCCAAATTAAGATATACTCTTTTTGCATTGATAATAGGAATAGTCCAATTAACAGCCTGTAGCAAAAACACTGATATTTGTCCTACGGATAATATTGTTTTAGAACTCCGAGACTATATTGGCATTTCTGCTGATGAAATTAAATTAGCAATGGACAAAAAAGACTTTATCGCAATTCCCTCAGAAGATGGAATAATTTCTTATGCTGCGGGTTCAATAAATACTGATGCAATGGATATAAAAACATACTCCTTTTCTATTAACTCTGAACATATAGTCCTGTCTGCTGATTATGCAAGAAAAACAACTATCGCAGAAAAACGAAATGAACTGCTACACAGTTTTGAAAATTGGGGCAATGCTTGCAGTAAAATGGGATATGACAAATACACAGGAGCCTTAGGATATAACGAAGGAGAATCCTCTCCGCCAAACTCTCATAGAGAGACCTTCAAGATGCTTTATAATGCAAACAAGAATAAAATAAAAAGTGCGATTGAAACTTTTGAGAAAACACTAACACAAGAATGTTTCAAGGTTTTTTTTCTAAGCGATGACATTGGATTAAAAAAAGTACAAATCATTGTAGATAAAAATAGTTGAATTAAAAAGAAACTACTATTAGATAAATAACCCTAAATTTAGTACGTTTAGAGTTGAACTGCTGAAAGTTCAGATAAAGTTAATTGATACTCTCGTTCAGCCTCCAATACTTTATTCATAATTTCATAATAATACTCTATTTCGAGGAGATATTGGAGCAAATCCATTTCTCCTCCATCCAAAGCCTTTTGGAGTAAGTCTGCATTACTAAATGTACTGAGTGCTCTTCTGTATTTTTCAGCATTCTCCTGCAATCCATGCGCTTTAAAGTAGAGTGCTTGAAGATTATTATAAAAACGCACCCGATTGTCTTCAAATTGTGCCTCGAGAGCAACGGCTTTTGCTTTAGCCTGCTTGACGGTATTTTTATTTTCAAACATCGGAATGGAAATACCTAGACTTACTCCTTGAAAATGCTCTCCAATAATTTTTTCACTCATATATCCTGCCTTAAACTTGGGAAGACTTAATACTTGATTAAGTTTGATTTGTTGTCGACTAATTTCAACCTGCATTCGGACATACTGCAAGGTTGGATTTTGCATTTCGGCAAGAAGATACCATTCTTGAAAACTTGCGGGCAAAGACAATGAATAATAAGCGTTTTGATTAAATGAGAGTTCTTTTCCTCCGTTAAGACTTTTCAGTTGGGAAAGTAGCGAAACTTGTTGAATACGTATATCGTTGAGTTGATTTTGCACCATAATAAGATTCATTTGTGCCTTATTATTTTCAATAGCATTAGCATCTCCCTTTTCGATACGGATACGATAACTTTTAGCAATACGTTCAGCATTAGAGAGTCTATTTTTATACTCTCCTTCGAGGCTATTATAATAAACAAGTTGAATTAACAACTGTTTTGCCGAAAGTAAAAGATTTATACGTTCTGCTTTATAGAGCAATTCTATATTTTGATTTTGCATATCTGCCACCCTATTGCGAAGCAAATAAACGCTTGGGAAGTCAAAAGTTTGACTTATATTGATATCCTGCCGATTGCCAATATTGGGGGTATTGCCCCAAAGATAGTTGAATTCTACCTCAGGATTGGCAAGATAAATTCCTGTACGATAAGCAAGTTTATCCGCTTCCATCTGATGCTTAAGAGCCCCAAGCATAGTACTGTTCGTTTCGATTTCTGCAAGTATATTTTTGTAATCCATTTGCGCCATAATTTGGTGAAATACGATTACAGAAAACAATATGCTAATAATTGTCTTTTTCATATTTTCTCCTTTCGTTTTTGAGTTAATTCATACACTATAGGCACTATAAAAAGATTGAGTATAGTAGATGTAAGTAATCCTCCAAGAACAACAACAGCCATTGGACTTTGTATTTCATTCCCTGCCTTATCGCCATTGACAACAAGGGGAATAAGTGCAAGTGCAGACGTAAGAGCCGTCATAATAATAGGGTTAAGTCTATCAATAGAACCCTTCATTATACCTTCACGAAGCGGGATAGGCTCTTCACTTAAACTTTGATAACGAGATGTAAGTAAAATTCCATTTCGAGCAGCAATCCCAAACAACGTAATGAAACCAATAATGGAGGGAATACTCACTACCCTAGAGGTTAAAAATACTGCAAATACTCCGCCAATAAGTGCCAACGGAAGATTAACAAGTATAATGGCAGAAAGTGTGGCATTTTTGAACTCTCCATAGAGTAAAAGAAATATAATGAAAAGAGCAAGTACAGAGGTAATAATCAAGGTGCGTGATGCATTTTCAGCACTTTCAAATTGCCCTCCATATTCAATACGGTAGCCTTCGGGCAAAATAATATTATTCTGAATTGCAGATTTAATATCATTAACAACACCGCTCAAATCACGTCCAGAAACGTTCGTGGATATAACGAGTTTACGTTGTACATTTTCTCGACTAATAGCGTTTGCGCCTCCAACAGAAATGATTTCTGAGACCTCCTCAAGAGGAACCTTTCGTCCATTTCGAGTATCAATAAGCCCTGCACGAATTTGTTCAATCGAACCTGTATAGTTTGTATTCAAGCGCAATATAATATCAAACTTTCGCTGACCTTCGTAAATATCGGCAAGTTTTTCACCCGCATAGGCAAGCTCAACAAATTTATTAAAATCCTCTATTCTGATACCGTATTGAGCAAGCATATCACGATTTGCCCGAATTTGTAATTGAGGGGTTTCTGTTTGTTGTTCAACCGAAATATCAACAAGTCCATCAATACCTGCAATGAGACTCTGAATACGATTCCCAATCATAAACATTTCACTTAAATCCGTTCCAAAGAGTTTGATGGCAATATTGGCTCTTGTTCCCGAAAGCATATGGTCAAT
>JBOFDL010000035.1:0-6020 GCA_051646985.1 Bacteroidales bacterium
CCCACCGTAGTTTTGAAAGGTCAAAAAGTTCCGAAAGTAGATCTTCCATCGTTTAGTTATCCAGACACTACACGTTTGGTGAGTTCAGATAAGGAGGCTATATGGTCTTTCTTTGGACAAGAAAATTCGGGGACAGATAGATATGGTTTTAGTTTGCTTCCAACAGGTTATGGCTATAGTACGGCTGCTAAAAGTTATTACGATGCCAGAGGATTATCAGCCGTTATAGGGCTTGCCAATACCTCTTCTGCAACAACCTCTACGGGTGCAATTGAACAGTTGGTATTTGATTTACTATCCTATAATACAATTTCACCAGGATTTTCGGGAAATAGACATATCAGTCGGACATTTGATTGGAATGTTCCTATTCGCTGTGTAAAGCCATAGTTTTGAGTTTAAACGTTTCACATTGAAGAAGGGGCGGTCTGATAGACCGCCCCTTCTTGCTTATTAAATATCTTACAACAAATATTATCGTTGTGCGAGAAGGATATTTAGGGGCTTATTATTTTCTGTAAGTTCAACTTCGATAATTTGTTGCTCGTATGATATGAGGCTAATCATCATTTGGCATTTTTCGCCACAAAGTTTTTCAATACGGAAATTACCCTCAAAATCAGAATATACCTTTTGACCATCTGCAATAATTAATACCCCAGCCAATGCCTCTTGACTATCTTTATCAAGAATACGACCTATAAGGATTTGATTATTTTCTGTTTGTTCTGCTCTTGCAGCTGCAAAAACGAAAGAGTTTAAGGAAAGTAATCCACACAAAAAGAGAAGCATTAAATTTTTCATTTTTATAAATTAAGTAAGCGTTACAAAAAAAATACTGTACAAAGATGACAAGAGTTTGTTACAAAGATGTTACACTGATTTTACGATAGTATAAAGAAATACATTTAATCATAATTTTTTTCAGAACTAAGTTTCCCCTTTTCGTCCCACATATACCAAATTCCTGTACGTTTTCCGTTTAGGTAGTTCATTTCACAGCGGAGTATTCCATTATCGTCCCAGATTTTCCATTGTCCTGTTTTCTTGCCATTTCTATAATCCGCCTCAGAGATAAGTCCTCCATTCTCGTTGTATGTTCGCCAAGTGCCGTGTAGTATTCCATTTTTATAAGACCGCACTTCATTTGGTTTTCCATTTTCGTAATACACAACATAGGTACCTTCGGGTTTTCCGTCTTTTATTGTAACATCAAGTTTTAGATTTCCATTGAGGTGTTTTTCTTGATAATCTCCAGAGTACAGATTTGTTTGAGAATTATCGGTAAAGAATACACCTTCCGCTTCAACGATTTGGTTTGCCCCTATTGCAGTAGCGATGCTTGTTAGGAGGATAAATAAGGATAAATGTTTCATAAGATAAATATTTCATAAATATAAACTCCACAAAAGGCTAATGGTTGTGGAGTTTATGGGGTATTTATGCGATCAGCGTATTTATTGAGAAGATGTTTAATAATTTGTATTTTGAGGGTCAAAATTGCACCAATCCTTTGTCCAATCTTCCGTTCCAAATGCCCCTATGTATGTTGCAGACTTATCAAAGAAAGGTTCATTAAGTTTTGGGTTTGTAAATGCCCCTGCGGATAAGAGAGGTGAATTGCCAGAAGGCAGAAAATTGTTTGAAGGAAAGAAAGCCATCTCAATCCCTGCCATTTTATTGGTTTCGATTATTTTATTGGATAATTCAGCACTATTAAAGAAATCTTGAATCATTTTTGAATCGACATTATTTTCACCTTTTAAGGGGTCATTTTTAGTTCCCACGATGGCAATATTTTCAAGATTCAGTTCATTTTTCAATAGATTTTCCGCTGTTTTTGTACCATCGAGCAGTATTCCTGCGGAGTTCCATCCTGCAACGAGGGTATTAAATACGGAGAGACTTGTATTTCGGCGAAGATGCATTCCTGCGCCAAAGCTAGCTCCTACGTTTTCATCATTTCTTGTTTTATAGGGGCCAATGAGGCTGATATTGGAGAATACGGCCGTAGTTTTTGGGAACACCTCGCTACCATTTCTATCGTTATCAGACTCGAAGCCATTAGAGGTAGATACATCATTATAATTAGGGTGTCTAACAGCCAGTGCGAATTGTACTTTCCCACTATATCCGTTATCCGTATCAAAATCATCATCAAGTCCGCAGTAGGCGACTAGATATTTGCAGTTTACGGTTCCTCCGAACCACTCAAATGCATCATCTCCACAAAATGAGACTTGTACATATTCGATGCAGGTACCATTCCCTACGGCACAGAATGTAAGACCGTTGATTTCCATGTCCGTTTGCAGTGCAATTCCTGCATATTCAATGCGTACATATTTTAGAGAGCCAGAATTTTCGTCATTGATAGGATTTTTATCATAAGTACGTCCATAGTTTACGGGTCTTGCTAAGCCCTCTACTTGAGCATTATCTTGGTTTACGACCGCATTTCCACAAATAACGACACCGCCCCAATCTCCTGCACTACGATAGCCTTTTTCTTCACGAGAGGTAAATACGATGGGTTTATCTTTTGTTCCGACCGCCATAATTTTGCTTCCGGGCGTTATAATCAGGCAGCCTTTAGAGGCTTTATCTCCTTTGATAACCGTACCTGCATTGATGGTTAATGTAGCTGCATTTTGCACGTTGATTTGTCCTTGAAGGATATAAACAGAATCGCTTGAGAGCGTACGATTTTGGGTAATATCTGCTTGAATAAGCACTTCATTTTCGGCAAGTTTAGGGTTTGTATTAGGTTCATTGGGTTCTTTTGAACAAGCATTCAGGGCGATTACGGCCGCAAGGCTTGTTGTGTAGAATGCAGAGCGGTAAAGATTTTTCATAGTTTACGTTGTTTTTAGAAAAGATTATTGATTAGATGCTTTGTCAAAGATTTTGTGATAGGCGATTACTCATACCTTAGAGTTTGAGGACGGCACCAATTTGGATACTTTGTCCGAGATTATATTTTCGATTTCCGTATTTTACCTTTTGGTTATTTTCAGTCTCATAGACTTGATACGTATAATAATTCTGAGCCAATAGGTCTTTAACGCCTAATTTTATTTGCCAATATTTACCTAATTTTTGAGCCAATGCGAGGTCTATCACATGTCGGCTTTGTTCCATGATACTGGGGCTTATAATCTGCGCTTGATTAATTTGTGCCGCCACGAGGATTTTATCTCCTGCGGTGTTGTACATTAGATTTGCGGAGAATCCTGTTTTTGGGTTATTATATTCGATACCGAGATTAATCACATAAGGAGCTTGTCCTTGCATCCGTCTATTTTGTTCAGTTGTTAGGGAGCTGAAGTCCACCTCACTTGCGATGACCGAGGCGTTGAAGATTGCACCCAATCCATTGATAGGGAGGAGTTCATCGAGGGACTTTCTCACATCAAGTTCAATGCCGTAGCAGTATGCCTTTGGCGCATTTGCGTAGCTGTAGTTTGCTCCTGGTGCGAAGCTAATCATTTCGATAGGATTTGTAAAGTGTTTATAGAATAGAGCAAGGCTATAGACTTCGGATTTACTTGGATAGAACTCATATCTTAGATCAAGATTATGGATATTTGCATTCTTCAAATCAGGATTTCCACGAATAAAGCTTCGATCCGTAAAATCGTAATAGGATAGGGGGGAGATTTCTCTAAATTCGGGACGATTTAGCGTTTTTGCATACGCCCATCTCAGTACATTTTCATCATTCAGAGCATAGCTCAGATTAACCGATGGGGCAAGTGTTATTATGGGATTATTGATAATCACCGGCGTATTAACATCATAATATCCATTTAAAAAGAGGCTATTATGTTCTAATCTCAGTCCTATGTATGCGGTTAATTTTTGGTACTCTAGATTTGCAGCGGCGTAGGCAGCGTAGAGTTTATTTTTAGCGATGTAGCTATTAGCGATATTGGTTTGTTCATCCACCAAGAGGACTTTACCGCCTCCTAGATAATCCTCTGTAAAGAGTTGATTAAACGCAAGCTCGTTGATTTGCGCATTGCTTAGATGGGTGTTTACGTTTTTACGATAAGCGATACTTCTTTCAGCGTAATTTCGGGATTTAAACTCTGTATATACGCCTGTTTTGAGGCTTGTTTTCAGGACATTTTCGGGCAGCGTGTATATATAATTTGCTGCTATGGTGGTGGTATATTCATGATTTGTGAGATACAATCTTCCCAGTTCGTTGATGCTTGCCACTATGGGGAGGCTGTATTCATAGTGTTCTGTTCCAGGGGCGGTTTCTCTCATGCTCCAATTTTGGCGATTAGGTTCGATACGATTTGCGTAAGAGAATCCTGTTACCCAGTCGAATTTTTGGCGATTATCATTTCCGAGATTTATATTCCCGAGGATTTGTCCGCTGTAGGTTGTACGAGCGGAGTATTGGTTACTGAAGTACTTAAAGTTGCTTTGACGATAATTATTCCATCCTGTAAGTTCCGTACTTTTATCGACGCCGATTTGATTCAGAAGATTTTTAAACTCCACGCTACTTCCATTTTTCGACTGCCAAGCCCAATTGTGCAGAAGACTAATTTTAAAATCCTCTTCCCATGTATTGCTTTTATAATCATGCAATATTTGTTCCGCATTTTCGTACTGTTTATTTTCCGCATTTAAGATGACTGCGGGGTTATTCGCATAAGAAAACGAGGAGTAATTTCCGAGTAGGCTATTATTTTTGAGTTTCCATTTTCTGGCCACATTGAGCGCAAATTTTTGATACGGCAGTGCGGTTGATTTTTCGGTTGTCCAATGACTTCCGAGTTTCAAAGCATATCGATTCGCCTCCGCTCCGCTTAATTGGTTTAGATTCTTTGGGAACTCTGCGGGGAGATTGCGTGCTGCATCAAACCCCAAGAAAGCGGTTTTTCCTTGTGCCGGCAGGTGAAATGTTTCACGAAACGAGCTTTTTGTATTGTATGCCGTTGAGTATTCCAGCGAGACAAAATTCTCTTGCGGTATTCCCTTTGTATGGATTCTCACAAATCCACCGGTTGCCTCTGCGCTCAATTCAGGGGCAGCGGTTTTGAATAGCAACAAATGGTCGATGGCAGCAGCCGGCACTGCATCGAATGAAAATGCGCGACTATCAGTTTCACTGGACGGGGCAGCGGAATGATTTATCCATATATTATTGTAGCGTTGATTTAGCCCTCTTACTACAATAAATCTATCGTCTTGAATATTTACGCCTGCAATTCGTTTAACGACCTGCGCAGCATCTTTATCCAAAGAACGTGCAATTTGTTGAGAGGATATTCCACTTACGACTTGAACGTTTGATTTTAGATGCGATAAGACCGCAATTTCTGTATCCGTACGACGTTTTGCAACAATAACCACATCATTTAAATGCACGCCTGCTTCTTCAAGTTCAATGTTTAATGGATATAATTGCTTGTCCTCAATCACGACTTCTATGATTTTACTTTCGTAGGAGATATAAGACAGTACGATTTTATATTTCCCAGGTTCCAACCATAAGGTATATTCTCCATCAAAATTAGTCGTAGTTCCTTTCGTGGTATTTTGCACCGTAACTCCTGCACTAATAAGCGGTTCTTTTGTTTTACTATCGAGAATAAGCCCTTTGATGCCCGATTGTGCCAAAGAGAATACGGGGAAAAACAGAATACTTAAAAAAACAGATAAATCTTTGCGTAGAAAACGTTTCATGCTCTTGTATTTTATACCTGCAAAGAAACTCGCTTAATGTTACAATCATGCTACATTAAAATTAAAAACCTAAGAAAACGTATAACAATATGATTACAAACACCTATTATATTTCAAAAAAACACCCCCTTACAGAGCTCCCCAAAAACGATTAAGCCCCAATTTTTTTTTGGAAATTATAAAATAATATTTATTTTTGCATCCATTAACTAAAAAATGTAGTTTAATACATAAAGATGACAGAGGGGAATAAATATCAGTGGAATACGAACAGCAGCATAAAGGGCATTTTTAGCTCATTTAAGGCACTTTCG